>NZ_JAACGB010000004.1:0-256090 GCF_029237345.1 Aeromonas sp. 2HA2
TGTGCCTGCGCCCAGTGCGCCGGTTGAGTGAAGGGCATGTTAGAACCAGGGAAGAGAGCGATGAAAGGTTCAGATCACAGAATGGGAGAGAAGTTCAAAAAAATCCCCAAGCGACGCTTGGGGATTTTTGTATAAGAGACAGCCTTCGGGTGCCTTTTTGCGATTCAGATTAAATCATCTGCGGATCGGTCATCAGACAGTTAGCCCCGTTTGCACCTCTCCCGCCAACAAGCGGGTCGCCGGAAAACGCAGGGCAGGATCCTGGCTGAAGAACTGGCTCAGTTGCCGGTATACAGCGGGATAGACCTGCCGCAAGCGCAACGGATCGGTAAAGAAGCTCTCGCAGCACACGGCAAAAAACTCAGCCGGATGCTCGGCAGCATAGGGATCGATAGCGGTTACCTCATCGCGGGCCAGCTGGGCATTCATGGCATCGAACGCCTCTTGCAGGGCCTGGGTCCACTGGCGTGTATCCATGCCACTTGGCAGCGGCGGCGCACCGGCGGCATCCCCCCCCAGCATGTCGAGTTTATGAGCCAGTTCGTGGATCACCAGGTTGAAGCCATCCCAATCCCCGTCCTGCTGCAACTCGCTCCAGGCCAGCACCAGCGGCCCCTGAGGCCAGGACTCCCCAGCGTTCTCTTCTTCCCACTCGCTCACCAGACCGAATTCATCCTGCACCTCCTGACGACGGGCCACAGGTTCCGGGATCAATATGATTTCGTGAAAACCACGATACCAGTCGAGACCAAGATGCAAAATGGGCAGCACCGCCTGCAAAGCCAATACCGCCTGCTGGCGGGAAGTCAGCTCGACCCCGAGTTGGGTCAGGGTCTTGCGGGCCAGAAATTGCTGCGCCAGAGCAATCAGCCGCAGCTGATCGTCTTTGGAAAATCCCTGCAAGATGGGCACCACAGCCAGGGCCTGCTGCCACTCCAGCCCTCGTGGGGCGCTCTCTTCCTGTCGGGACATACCACCAAACAGACTCCATAACCGGGACCAGAACACGCAGACTCCTCTTGCCAATCAAAATACTTTTACGAACCGCTTCGGACGCTCGAGGTAACCCTGAGACAGATAGAAACGATGGGCATCTTGCCGTTTGAGACTGCTGGACAATTCCAGCTGGCTGCAACCTTGCGTCAGGGCGCGAGCTTCTGCCGTCACCAGCAAGGCAGCCCCCACACCAGCGCCTCTTGCACCTTCATCGACGACCAGCGCCGAGATCAGGCCCCAGTCTGGTGCAACATGCAAGGGCCGCAGGCGATGCCACACCAGCACTCCCACTGCCTCGACCTCGTGACAGGCGAGTAGCACCTCACGATCAGGAGCTGGCTGCAACCAGCGTTCAGCCACCTCGACCGGGCTGGCGGGATAGCCAAGCTGCCCGAACAGGCGGGCCATGGCGAGCGCATCCCCCTGCCCGGCGAAGCGGATCACATTGAGATGGTTTTCTATTTTCATCCTTGGCCTCAAATTTGCTGTGTCTCTGTTACCACCAATCCAGGTAAACGAGAGAGGAGATCATGGCGGGGATGCCAGCACATCCCGACCAAAAGGACCATTTGTTAACGCCAACTCACAAATTAACAACATGACAACATATTTCGCTGGGAAGCCCTTGAACAAACCGATATGTTAAAACCCACGGACTTGGCAGTTGAAAGTCCCGCTCAAGATTGAGTGACCCCCTTGGTCACTCACCATTTTAAGGGAGCGAGGCAAAGACCTCGCCAAGACAGCACAACAAAGGAGTTGTTGTACATGAATGAAATCGTCAATGCTATCAATGGTGTGATTTGGAGCCCTGCGCTCATCTATCTGTGCCTGGGGGTAGGCCTCTACTTCTCCCTGCGCAGCCGTTTTTTACAACTGCGTCACCTGAAAGGCATGGTACGCCTGATGT
Organism: Aeromonas sp. 2HA2; assembly: GCF_029237345.1. Lineage (NCBI taxonomy): Bacteria > Pseudomonadati > Pseudomonadota > Gammaproteobacteria > Aeromonadales > Aeromonadaceae > Aeromonas > Aeromonas sp. 2HA2. The sequence goes on from NZ_JAACGB010000004.1 coordinate 1,907, forward strand.
TCAAAGGCAAAGCCAACGAAGCGGGGGTCTCTTCCTTCCAGGCACTTTCCATGACACTGGCGGGCCGGGTCGGTACCGGTAACATAGCCGGCGTCGCCACTGCCATCACCTTCGGTGGCCCGGGTGCCCTGTTCTGGATGTGGATGGTGGCCTTCCTCGGTGCCAGCTCTGCCTTCGTGGAGTCTACCCTGGGTCAGGTCTACAAGGAGAAGATCAACGGTGAGTACCGCGGTGGTCCGGCCTTTTATATCGAGAAAGGACTAGGCATGACCTGGTACGCCTGGGTCTTTGCCATCGCCACCATCTTCGCCTGCGGCGTGCTGCTGCCAGGGGTACAAGCCAACTCCATCGGCTCCAGCCTCAACACCGCCTTCGGCCTTAGTCCCAACGTGACCGCGGCCGTGCTGGCTCTGCTGCTTGGCTTTATCATCTTCGGTGGCGTGAAGCGGATCGCCAGCTTTGCCAGTACCGTCGTGCCCTTCATGGCGCTCGGCTACATCATAGTGGCCTGCGTCATCATCGCCCTCAATATTGGCCAGTTGCCAGGCATCATCTTGCTGATCTGGAAGAGTGCCTTTGGTCTGGACGCAGGCTTTGGTGCCATTCTGGGCCTGGCCATCATGTGGGGCGTGAAACGCGGGGTTTACTCCAACGAAGCAGCCCAGGGAACCGGCCCCCACGCCTCCTCTGCCGCCGCTGTGAGCCACCCGGCCAAGCAGGGTCTGGTGCAGGCGTTCTCCGTCTACATCGACACCCTGTTTGTCTGCTCCGCCACCGGCTTCATGCTGCTGATCACCGGCCTTTACAACGTGCAAGGACCGGATGGCGCAGCCATTTACACAGGTATCGCCGGCATTGCTGCAGGCCCAGGCTATGTGCAGACCGCCATGGAGAGCATGATGCCCGGCTTTGGTAACTACTTTGTTGCTATCGCGCTGTTCTTCTTCGCGTTTACCACCATAGTGGCCTACTACTACATCGCCGAAACCAACATCGCCTTCATCAACCGCAAGATCAACCGCCCCTGGCTCACCTTCTTGCTGAAGATTGCCCTGATGGCGGCGACCGTCTACGGCACCGTCAAGACGGCGGATCTCGCCTGGGGTCTGGGGGACATAGGGGTCGGTCTGATGGCCTGGCTCAACATAGTCGCCATCCTGCTGCTGCAAAAAACCGCCTTCGTCTGCCTGAAGGACTATGAAGCACAGCTGGCACAAGGGGTCGACCCAGTATTCCACCCGGAAAAACTCGGTATCAAGAACGCCGACTACTGGATCGACAACCGCGCCGAGGTCAACCTGATGCGCGAGAAAACCGGTCATGCCTTCGAGGCAGATCCGGATACCGTCATCAAATAAGTGCAACGACACAACGAAAAATGGCAGCCTCGGCTGCCATTTTCTTTTGCTGTATCCTTTACCGCTTCCCTTTACCACTTCAGAGGGCGTTGCGCCTCGGCCCAAACGGCAAGCGCCAACGAAACAGGCTGTTGAAGGTGGCGCGCCACTGATTGGGTCGGCCCAGGATCTGCTTTTGCAAGCGGGTCTCTTCTTTGAGCATCACCTCATCACTGCGAGCCCAGGCCTGCTGGTAGAGCTGTTTGATCCCCGCCAGCGCATCCGGCGACTTGGTGATGAGGGTACGGGCAAACTCCCGCGCCTCGGTCAGCGGATCCTCACATACCCGGCTCACCAGCCCGAGGGACTTGGCCTCCAGCGCATCGCACTCGCGCCCGCTCATGGCGAGCTCCATGGCGGTATCCACCCCCATCAGGTTACGCAAGGTAACACTGCCACTCATGTCGGGAATGATGCCCCACTTGATCTCCATCACGGAGAAGCGACAATCCGGGGTGCTGAACCGGAAGTCTGCGCCGAGGGCAATCTGCAAGCCGCCGCCAAAGCACACCCCCTGGGTCACGGCAATCACAGGCACCGGCAGCTGGTGCCAGCCATAGGCGACCCGCTGAGCCAGATTGGTCGCCTCATCTGCCTCGCGCTTGAGGATGTCCAGGGCCGCCACCGGCTGCTTGAGCATGGATTTCACATCCAGCCCGGCGCAGAAGGCGCGACCTTCCCCATACAGGATCACGGCCCGCAGTCCCTTGTGTTGCTGCAACTCGGCGAGCGTCTGGTCGATGGCGACAAACATGCTTCTATCCAGCGCATTGAGCTTGTCCCCCCGCGCCAGCATCACCTCGGCGATACCGTCCCGGATCTCGCACTTGACCCTTGGTTTTTCCATTTCCCTCTCCGATCCTTGAATCAAACTGGTCATACCACCACGTTATCAGAGTGTTATTGCGAGGTACAGCGAGGCCACCATTTTCCCGCTTCCTGTTGCAGGCAAGGTGTGCGACTAAAGTCGGCTGGCTCCTGCGTCACGGCTTTGTCAGACTGATCTGACGCCACAGGCCAAGGATTGCCATGACTAGCTTGTTCAACTTTGCCCGTCCCCCATTTGATGTACTGAATGCAGAGCAGCGTGAGCGGCTCGAACAGCACCTCTCCATCTGCTATTTTCGCGCGGGACAGACGGTGTTGAACGCTGGTGATGCCCCGCCCGGCCTCTACCTCATCATCAAGGGAGCGGTGGAGGAATCCGCGACCCATCACCATTTTGGCGATTACGGGGTCGACGATCTGTTTGATGTGCGGGCCCAGTTTGATGGCCGCTGTCGCCACCAGTTCAACGCACTGGAAGATACCCTCTGCCAGCTCATTCCCCACGCCGAGTTTCGGGCACTGTGCGACAGCAATCCGGCGCTGGCTGGCTACTTCACCGCCAGCCTGGCCGAACGACAACAGCAACAAGAGCAGCGCGAACAACTCGGCCAGAAGAATCTGGCGGAATTTATCCTGACCCGGATTGAACCCGGTCATCTGCAAGCACCGCTCGTCGTCGACAACCGGCTCAGCCTGCTGGCGGCCACCGAGGCCATGGTGGCCAAGGGCACGGATTGCCTGCTCTATCCCGCTCACGATGGCAGCCTGACCCTGGCTACCCGCAAGACATTGCTGCACGCCCTCACCCTGAAGGGGCTGCCGCTGACGGCACCGCTCGCCGTGCTGACCCCGGCACCGCTGATTGGCCTGCCACTGGGCAGCTATCTGTTTGATGCCCTGTTATTGATGACCCGTCATCGCATCAAGCGGCTGGTCATCTGGCAACAAGGTGAAGTGATGGGCATCTTGCAGTTGGCACAGGTGCTGGGGCTCTTCTCCACCCACTCCCATGTGTTGACCCTGCGTATCGCCCGCGCCGAGACACTGCCCGCGCTGGAAGCGGTGGCCCGGGAGCAGCAACAACTGACCCGCTCCCTGTTTGGTCAGGGTATCCACACCGCCTTTTTGATGAAACTCATCGCCACCATCAACGAGCAATTGATCGCCAAGGCTTTTTCTCTGGTGATGCCGCCCGAGGTGCAGGACAAGGTGTGCCTGCTGATGCTGGGCTCGGAGGGGCGCGGCGAACAGATCCTCAAAACAGATCAGGACAATGCCCTGATCCTGCCTGCCGACCTGCACTGGCCCAGTCAACAGGAAGATCTGGCCGCCTTCAGCGCACTGCTTGAGCAACTCGGCTACCCGCCCTGCCCCGGCCAGGTGATGGTCAACAATCCCCTATGGGTGAAAGAGATGACACAGTGGCAGAGTGGGATTGAGCAGGCCTGCCTCGCAGCAAACGAAGCCAGCCTGCTCTGGCTCGCTACCCTGGCCGATGCTCACCCTATCGCCGGAGATCGCAACCTGCTCCCTCCCATCGCCCGTCAACTGCGGGAGCAGCTTGCCGACAGGCGGGATCTGCTGGCGGAGATGGTCAGACCGGCAGTGGCTTTTCATGCGCCGCTCACCCTGTTTGGCCGGCTGGAACGCTCCGCTGATGGGCTGGATCTCAAGCGGGGCGGACTGTTCCCCCTGGTCCATGGCATCCGTATGCTGGCACTGGAGGCAACCATTATGGAAACCTCGACCCTGGGGCGCATCGAGGCACTGGTGGCGGCAGAACGACTTAGCGCCAGCTATGGTGACAATCTGGCAGAGGCATTTCGACTCTTTATCCGCCTGCGATTGCGTAGCCAGCTCAAGGGAGGAGAGAGCCGGGTACAGGTCAATGAACTCAGCCACAGCGAGCGGGATCTGCTGCGTCAGGCGCTGCATCAGGTGAAGAAGTTCCAGCAGTGGCTCACCTTGCACTTTCGTCTGAGACAATAACCATGTTGAGCCGCGCTCGACGCTACTGGTATGGCCGTTCTTTCCGCACTGGCGAGTTCGCACCGCTCTTTGCTCTGCCACCAGAGGATGAGCTGATTGCCCTCGATTTTGAAACCACCAGCCTGGATCCTGCCCAGGCCGAGATCGTTTCCATCGGGGCCGTGCGCATCAAGGGTAACCGGATATTGACCGGCGAAGCGCTCTCACTGAGGGTACAAGCCCCCGCCAGCCTGAACGCGCAATCCGTGGTGATCCACGGCCTGCGCCATCAGGATCTGCAACAGGGCATGAGGCTGGAAGCCGCACTGTGCCAGCTGTTGGCCTTTATCGGCCCACGTGAACTGGTGGGATATCACATCGCCTACGATCTGCGCATTCTCAACCTGGCCTGCCAGAAACAGTGGGGGCTGACCCTTGCCCAACAAGGGATAGAGGTGAGCCGGCTCTACCACGATCACCTCTATCACCGTTATCCCGACGCGGTCATCGACCTGCATCTGGCCGCCATCCGCCAGCACCTGAACTTGCCTTCCCTGCCCGTACACGACGCCCTGAGTGATGCCATCACGGCGGCTCTTATCTACCTGCGCCTGTCTCAAGGCGGGCCACTGGCTTATCCCAAAGTCTAATTGCCCACAAGTAACATTTAATTCACATTTTGCTTACATGAGCAGGGTGCCTGCTCGGTAGGGACTTCCCTTCATCCACCGCTGACACTTATGTCATGGAGAACTGCAATGGAACAGCAACGTTACTTGAGGATCCAGCAAGATCCCTACTTCCAGGAGTTGGTGGCCAAACGCCAGCGCTTTGCCTGGACCCTCTCCATCCTGATGCTGGGGCTCTACCTGGCCTTCATCCTGCTCATCGCTTTTGCCCCCGGCTGGCTTGGCACCCCCTTGAGCGAGGGATCCACCATCACCCGTGGTATCCCGGTGGGAGTGGGGCTGATCCTATCTTCCTTCATACTGACCGGCATCTATGTATTCCGGGCCAACGGCGAGTTCGACGAGCTGAACCAGAAGATCCTCAAGGGAGTGCAATCATGAAAGGCAAGTCTTTGCTGTTGCTGGCCTCGCTGGCCTCTTCCCCCTTGCTGGCGGCCGAGGCGCTGACCGGCGACGTCAATCGCCAACCCCTCAACATCTCTGCCATCGTCATGTTCGTGATCTTTGTGGCGGGTACCCTGTTCATTACCTATTGGGCCTCCAAGCGTAACCGCTCCGCCTCCGATTATTATGCCGCTGGCGGACGCATCACCGGCTTTCAAAATGGTCTGGCCATCGCCGGTGACTACATGTCTGCCGCCTCTTTCCTCGGTATTTCCGCTCTGGTTTACACCTCGGGCTACGATGGCCTCATTTACTCCATCGGCTTTTTGGTGGGCTGGCCCATCATACTGTTCCTGATCGCGGAGCGGCTGCGCAATCTCGGCAAATATACCTTTGCTGATGTGGCTTCCTATCGCCTCAAGCAGACCTCGGTGCGCAGCCTCTCCGCCAGCGGCTCTCTGGTGGTAGTGGCCCTCTACCTCATCGCCCAGATGGTGGGTGCAGGCAAACTCATCGAGCTGCTGTTCGGCCTGCAATACCATGTGGCCGTGGTGCTGGTCGGCATATTGATGGTGCTCTATGTGTTGTTTGGCGGCATGCTGGCCACCACCTGGGTGCAGATCATCAAGGCGGTGATGCTGCTCTCCGGTGCCAGCTTCATGGCCATCATGGTGATGAAGTCCGTCAACTTCGATATCGGTGCCCTGTTCAGCGAAGCGGTCAAGGTGCATGAGAAGGGCATCGCCATCATGAGTCCGGGTGGGCTGGTGTCTGATCCCATCTCCGCCATCTCGCTGGGTCTGGCGCTGATGTTCGGTACCGCCGGTCTACCCCACATACTGATGCGTTTCTTCACAGTGAGCGACGCCAAGGAAGCCCGTAAATCGGTGTTCTATGCCACCGGCTTCATCGGCTACTTCTACATCCTGACCTTCATCATCGGCTTTGGCGCCATTTTGCTGGTCAGCACCAACCCTGACTTCAAGGACGCCACCGGCGCCCTGCTGGGGGGCACCAATATGGCAGCCATTCATCTGGCCGATGCAGTCGGTGGCAGCCTGTTCCTCGGTTTCATCTCCGCCGTTGCGTTCGCCACCATACTGGCGGTGGTCGCGGGCTTGACCCTGGCAGGTGCTTCTGCGGTCTCCCACGATATCTATGCCAGCGTCATCAAGAAGGGCAAGGCCAACGAAACCGACGAGCTGCGCGTTTCCAAGTACACCACTGTGGTGCTGGGGGTGGTCGCCATCGGTCTGGGGATCCTGTTCGAGAAGCAGAATATCGCCTTCATGGTCGGACTGGCCTTCTCCATTGCGGCGAGCTGCAACTTCCCTGTGCTCTTCCTCTCCATGTTCTGGTCCCGTCTGACGACGCGCGGTGCCGTCTTCGGTGGCTGGCTCGGTCTGGTCAGTGCTGTCAGCCTGATGGTGCTGGGCCCGACCGTGTGGGTGAAGGTACTGGGTCATGCAGAAGCTATCTTCCCCTACGAGTACCCTGCCCTCTTCTCCATGGCAGTGGCTTTCATCGGGATCTGGCTGTTCTCTGTCACCGACAAGTCCGAGAATGCGGCCGACGAACATGCCAAGTTCCTGCCCCAGTTCATCCGTTCACAAACCGGGCTCGGTGCCTCCAGCGCGACGGCCCACTAACCACAACTTACCTTGTTGCAAGCCGGCCCTGCGCCGGCTTTTTTCATGGCCGACGCTCACTGACGATTCCCCCCATGCCATGAGAACCAGTCACGGACTTCACAGAGGACTTGCCACCTGATCTGTGCCCTACCCGCAATGGGGCCAGATCACAGTTCTTGCTAAAACTTTCGGGGGATCTGTGCCATAATGCGCGCCATTTGACAGACCAACCGGGACACTTACTTTGTTAAGCAGCAATAACATCACCATGCAATTCGGCGCCAAGCCGCTGTTTGAGAACATCAACGTCAAGTTTGGCGGCGGCAACCGCTATGGCCTCATTGGCGCCAACGGCTGTGGCAAGTCCACCTTTATGAAGATCCTCGGCGGCGACCTTGAGCCGAGCGGCGGTAATGTGAGCCTGGACGTCAACGAGCGTATCGGTAAGCTGCGCCAGGACCAGTTCGCCTACGAAGAGATGCGCGTGCTGGACGTGGTCATGATGGGTCACGGCGAGTTGTGGGCCGCCATCGCCGAACGCGATGCCATCTACGCCAACCTGGACGCCACCGACGACGACTACATGAAGGCCGCCGAGCTGGAAGGCATGGTTGCCGAGTACGATGGCTATACCGCTGAATCCCGTGCAGGCGAACTGCTGCTGGGTGCAGGTATCCCCATCGAACAGCACAACGGTCCCATGAGCGAAGTGGCTCCAGGCTGGAAACTGCGGGTGCTGCTGGCCCAGGCCCTCTTCTCCAACCCCGACATCCTGTTGCTGGACGAACCGACCAACAACCTGGATATCAATACCATCCGCTGGCTGGAGCAGGTGCTGAACGAACGTGAAAGCACCATGATCATCATCTCTCACGATCGTCACTTCCTGAACTCCGTCTGCACCCACATGGCGGATCTGGACTACGGCGAGCTGCGCGTCTACCCGGGCAACTACGACGAGTACATGACGGCCGCCACCCAGGCCCGCGAGCGTCTGCTCTCCGACAACGCCAAGAAGAAGGCCCAGATCGCCGATCTGCAATCCTTCGTCTCCCGTTTCAGCGCCAACGCCTCCAAATCCAGCCAGGCCACCTCTCGCCTCAAGCAGATCGACAAGATCAAGATTGAGGAAGTGAAGGTGTCCAGCCGTCAGAACCCCTTCATCCGCTTCGAGCAGGAGAAGAAGCTCTACCGCAACATCCTGGAAATGGAAAACGTTGCCAAAGGCTATGGCGATGCGCCCCTGTTCAAGGATCTGGGCATGATGCTGGAAGTGGGCGAGAAGGTCGCCATTCTGGGTACCAACGGCATCGGTAAATCCACCCTGATCAAGACCCTCGTTGGCGATCTGACCCCGGACACCGGCACAGTCAAATGGTCCGAGAATGCCCAGATCGGTTACTACGCTCAGGATCATGCCGAAGACTTCGACACCGACCTCAATGTGTTCGACTGGATGGCACAGTGGAAACAGGAGAATGAAGATGAGCAGGCGGTACGCTCCATTCTCGGTCGCCTGCTGTTCACCCAGGATGACATCAAGAAGCCGGTCAAGGTGCTCTCCGGTGGTGAACAGGGTCGCATGCTGTTCGGCAAGCTGATGATGCAGCGCCCCAACATCCTCATCATGGATGAACCGACCAACCACCTGGATATGGAATCTATCGAATCCTTGAACATGGCGCTGGAAATGTATCAGGGCACCCTGATCTTCGTCTCCCACGACCGTGAGTTCGTCTCCTCATTGGCGACCCGCATCCTGGAACTGAGCGAGAACGGCATCCGTGACTTCGGCGGCACCTACGAGGAGTACCTGCGCACTCAGGGCGTGGTGTAACCCCTCGCCTGCCAGGGCGCTTGAATAGAAAAAACCGGCAAGTGATTGCCGGTTTTTTTATTACCGCCGCGCTCTGATCCGTCCCCTGCCGGCAACCATCACATATCCGCATTTCTACGCTGCGCATAACGTATCACGCAGGTCACGCAGGTCACGCAGGTCACGCAGGTCACGCAGGTCACGCAGGTCACGCAGGTCACGCAGGTCACGCAGCCAGCATAGCGACCTCAACCCCACTTCGCAGATAAAAAAACGGCCCCATGACGGGGCCGCTTTCAATGGGTTGCAACCGGTCGGGTTTATTCGACTGTGGCTTCCACATCGGTGAAGTACTCGATCTTGGCGGCTTTGCGCAGCTCGTCGATCAGGGACTTGTAGCTCACCTGGGCCTTGCCCTGGCCAAGCTGGCCTTGCAGCAGGCTGACCATCTGGGACGGCTCCTTGGCTACCACCACCTTGTCCAGTGCGACCACCACGCGATCACCATTGGCTTCGGCGACCAGCTCCACACTCGGCTTGCCATCCTTCGGATGAGGCATGCGGAACACCTGGGCAACCAGGTTCTGATCCATGTCCTGAGCGAAGCGGGCAATCCCTTTGTGGGTCTCCATCTTCAAGCCCAGCGCAGTCAGATCGGCCTGGATGTTCTCACCGGCCTTCAGCTTGTCCAGCAGGCCCTGCGCCTTGCCACGAGCCACTTCACTGGCCTTGTCATGCTTGATGGCTGCGATCACCTGCTCCTTGATCTCCGCCAGCGGTTTGGCCGCTTTCGGTTGATAACCTGTGATGTGCAGGACCAGCGCCTTGCCATCAGCCAGTTCGATCACATCAGAGTTGGTGTTGTCATCGCGCAGCTGTTCGGAGAACGCCACCGAGAGTACCTTGGGATCATTGAGGGGTGCCGGTGCATCCGCCTGACTGAAGAAGTCCACGGACTGCACCTTGAGGCCCATGGTATCAGCGGTCAGATCCAGCGAGTCCGGGTTCTCGAAGCTGCTGTCAGCCATTTTCTGCTGTTCGGCAAAGAACAGCTCCTTGGCCTTGTCAGCCTGCAGACGTCGGATGGTTTCACCCATGACATCCACAAACGGTTTGGTCTGAGCCGCTTCAACACCCAGCAACTTGATGACGTGGAAACCGAACGGGCTCTTCACCACGGCAGAGAGATCCCCTGCCTTGTTCAGGGCAAAGGCGGCCTGCTCGAAGGCCGGATCCATCACACCTTTCTCGAACCAGTCCAGCTCGCCGCCCTTCTTCGCAGAGAAAGTATCGGAGGAGTTGGCCTTGGCCAGCGCAGCAAAATCATCGCCGCCCTTGGCCTTGGTCAGGAGTTCGCCAGCCAGTTTCTCGGCCGCCTTCTCATCCTTGCCAAACGGGATCAGGATATGCGCTACATGACGACGCTCGGCCCGCTGGAACAGGTCCTGGTGCTGATCGTAGTAATCCTTGGCATCCTGCTCGGTAACCTTGATATCTTTGCCGAGGTTGGCCGCATCCAGCAGCAGATAGTCGACCTTCACCTTCTCGTCGTTCATGAAACGCGCGCTGTTGGTCTTGTAGTACTGCTCCACTTCCTGATCGGAAACCTGGACATCGCCCAGATAAGCGGCGGCAGCAAGACGCACCAGACGCAGATCACGGGTCTGGTTGTAGAGCTTGTCGAGTTGCTCCGCTTCACCCTTGAGCGCGAACTCGGTGCCGAGCAGGGCGCCCATCAGCTGCTGACGCACCATGTCCTGGCGCAGTGAGTCACGGAACATCTCCGGTGTCATGCCGGCACGACGAATGAGCTGCAGGTAGCGGTCATTGTTGAATTTGCCATCTTCGGCAAACTCCGGCATGGCGATGATGGCCTGTTTGATCTGCTCGTCACTGACCCGCAGACCCAGTTCACGGGCCTTGCTGTCGAACAGGGCCTGATCGATCAGCCTGTCCAGCACACCGCGGCGGAACTGCTTCATGTAGTCAGGGTTGGCGGCCAACTGGCTGAAAGATTCCCCCATTTGGGATTCCATGCGGGCCCGCTCGTTGCGATAGGCATTTTCCAGCGCAGCGGAGCTGATGTCATTGCCGTTGACGGTAGCGGGGGCGGTACGTGCCGGGCCATTGAGGTAACTGCCTACACCGGCCAAGGCAAAGGAGAGGATGATCAGGCCCAAGATAACCTTGGCTACCTTGCCCTGCGCCCCTTCGCGTAGTTTATCCAACATCATGTTTGTACTTATGCTCCCGAACTCGATGGGCGTAAATAATGAAAAGGCGCACCGATTGCGATGCGCCTTGGTCAATCAGTATGAGGGAGAGCCCTCTCACTTGTCTGGTCTGTGACCAAGGACGGTGGCCGATGTAATATCAGCGCCCGGCTTAGTTGACAGCGTCTTTCAGGGCCTTGCCGGCTTTGAAAGCAGGAACTTTACCAGCTGCGATTTCGATGGTCGCGCCAGTTTGCGGGTTACGGCCAGAACGGGCAGCACGCTCGCGCACGGCGAAAGTACCGAAACCCACCAGAGCAACCTGGTCACCCTCTTTCAGAGCTTCACCGACGGCGTCAATGAAAGCATCCAGCGCACGGCCAGCAGCGGCTTTGGAGATATCAGCACCGTCTGCAATCTTGTCAATCAGTTGAGATTTATTCACTCTTATATTCCCCTTTTATCGAACATCGCTGCGGCGCCGATTTCCCTGGCCACAACAAGTGGAGGTTTTATAGCAAGCCTCCTGATCAGTTGCAAGTGACAATCTGGCGCAAACCCGCGCCACATCACGCCTTGCGACTCATCATGAGTTCCCGATCGGTGGTCAAGGCTACTTCCGTTACCCGGCGCATGCAAGCCTTAACCATCCCCCGAATGCGCCAAATTTGCGGCGCATCAACATTTACACGACAGAAACGCGCTCAAACCCTTGCGGATTGTCCTGCAACGCCAGTTCCAGCACTTCATCAATCCAGCGAACCGGATAAATTTCAAGGTCTTGTTTGACGTTGTCCGGGATCTCTTCGAGGTCTCGTTCGTTCTCTTTCGGGATAAGCACACGCTTGATGCCACCACGATGAGCCGCCAGCAGCTTCTCTTTGAGACCGCCGATGGGCAGCACTTCGCCGCGCAAGGTGATTTCCCCCGTCATGGCCACATCAGCACGAACCGGATTACCGGTCAAGCTGGAGACCAGGGCGGTACACATGGCGATACCGGCACTCGGACCGTCTTTCGGGGTCGCCCCTTCCGGCACGTGCACATGGATATCGCGCTTCTCGTAGAAGTCGGCATTGATGCGCAGCTTGTCGGCTCGGGCCCGTACTACCGTCATGGCAGCCTGAATGGACTCTTGCATCACATCACCGAGTGAACCGGTGTAGGTGAGCTTGCCCTTGCCCGGCATGTTGGTGGTTTCGATGGTGAGCAGATCGCCGCCCACTTCGGTCCACGCCAAACCACAGACCTGACCAACCTGGTTCTGGTCGGTGGCCTTGCCGTAGTCGAAACGCTGTACCCCGAGAAACTCCTTGAGGTTGGCCTGATTGACCTGAACATGCTTGATGCTCTTGTCCAGCAGGATGCGTTTGACCGCCTTGCGACAAATCTTGGAGATCTCCCGCTCCAGATTCCGCACCCCCGCCTCGCGGGTGTAGTAGCGGATCACACCGACCAGGGCAGAATCTTCGATGGTGATCTCGGATTCTTTCAGGCCGTTGCGCTGGATCTGCTTGGAGACCAGATGCTGTTTGGCAATATTGAGCTTCTCATCTTCGGTATAACCGGAGAGGCGGATCACTTCCATCCGGTCCAGCAGCGGACCCGGGATGTTCATGGAGTTGGAGGTGGCCACGAACATGACGTCCGACAGGTCATAATCCACTTCCAGATAGTGATCGTTGAAGCTGTTGTTCTGCTCGGGATCCAGCACTTCCAGCAAGGCAGAAGCGGGATCGCCACGCATGTCCGAGCTCATCTTGTCGATTTCATCGAGCAGGAACAGCGGGTTCTTCACCCCCACCTTCGCCATCTTCTGGATGAGCTTGCCGGGCATGGAACCGATATAGGTTCGACGGTGACCGCGGATTTCCGCTTCGTCACGCACCCCACCCAAGGCCATGCGCACATACTTGCGACCTGTTGCCTTGGCGATGGACTGGCCCAGCGAGGTCTTGCCCACACCGGGAGGACCAACCAGACAGAGGATCGGACCTTTAAGCTTGTTCACCCGCGCCTGTACCGCCAGATACTCGAGGATGCGCTCCTTGACCTTCTCCAGACCAAAGTGATCCGAATCCAGCACCTCCTGCGCCTTGCCAAGGTCTTTCTTGACCTTGGAGCGCGCCTTCCAAGGCACCTGCACCATCCAGTCCACATAGCTGCGCACGACTGTGGCTTCGGCAGACATGGGAGACATCATCTTCAGCTTGGCGAGCTCGGCATGGGCCTTTTCACGGGCATCTTCCGGCATGCCTGCCTCTTCAATCTTGCGATTGAGGGCTTCAAATTCATCCGGGCTGTCTTCCAGCTCACCCAGCTCTTTCTGGATGGCCTTCATCTGCTCGTTGAGATAGTACTCCCGCTGGCTCTTCTCCATCTGCTTCTTGACCCGGGTACGGATGCGTTTCTCGACCTGCAGCAGGTCAATCTCCGACTCCATCATGGCCATCAGAAACTCGATGCGCTCGGACACAGAGGCGATTTCCAGCACCTTCTGCTTGTCTTCGAGCTTGAGCGGCATGTGCGCGGCCATGGTATCGGCCAGGCGAGCAGCATCATCGATCGCCGAGATCGAGGTCAATACCTCGGGCGGGATCTTCTTGTTGAGCTTGATATAGCCTTCAAACTGACCGATGGCGGAGCGTACCAGCACGTCCTGGTCCTTCTCCTCGATGGCGGTGGAAGCGATGTACTGCGCCTCACCGACGAAGAAGTCCTTGTCATCGATTATCCGCTCAAGACGGGCACGCTGGCCCCCTTCCACCAGCACCTTGACGGTGCCATCCGGCAGCTTGAGCATCTGTAGAATATTGGCCACTGTCCCGACGGAGAAAATTTCCTCCACCGTCGGCTCATCGGTTGACGCATCCTTCTGGGCCACCAGCAGAACTTTTTTGTCCTGCTCCATGGCCGCTTCCAGACAGCGAATGGATTTTTCCCGCCCCACAAAGAGTGGAATGACCATGTGGGGGTAAACCACCACGTCACGAAGAGGCAGGACGGGAATCTCGATGCGTTCTGAACGCTCTAGGTTCATATATGTCCTCTCGGCTTGTTATACCGTTGGCAAAGCGCTTGGCTGAGTATATGGGGGCGCAGAGATGAGATTCAATCGCCGAATCAGTAAAAAGCATGAAAGGGGCAAAAAGCCCCTTTCATTTGATTAAAAATCAGACTGTTACTCTGATGCAGCAGCCTGGGTCTCGGGATTTTCGTAGATCATCAAGGGCGCGGAGTCCCCTTTGATCACCGTCTCGTCGATCACCACCTTGCTGACACCCTCCAGGGATGGCAGGTCATACATGGTATCGAGCAACACGGCTTCCACGATGGATCTCAGACCACGGGCACCGGTTTTCCGCTCCATCGCCTTGTGCGCAATGGCGTTCAAGGCGTCGTCACGGAACTCCAGCTCCACCCCTTCAAGATCGAACAAGGCAGCATATTGCTTGGTCAGCGCATTTTTCGGCTCTTTCAGGATCTGGATGAGGGCAGCCTCGTCCAGCTCGGTCAAGGTCGCGACCACAGGCAAACGGCCGATGAACTCGGGGATCAGACCATATTTGATCAGATCTTCCGGCTCCACCTTGGCAAAATTCTCGCTCAAGGTCGCTCTGGCATTCTTGGATTTGACGTCAGCGCCAAACCCTATGCCGGTGCCCTTGACGGAGCGCTGCTCAATGACCTTGTCCAGACCGGCAAAGGCGCCACCACAGATAAAGAGGATCTTGGAGGTATCGACCTGCAAGAACTCCTGCTGCGGGTGCTTGCGACCACCTTGCGGCGGGACGGAAGCAATAGTGCCTTCGATCAGCTTGAGCAGGGCCTGCTGCACCCCTTCACCGGACACGTCGCGGGTAATGGAGGGGTTGTCTGACTTGCGGGAGATCTTGTCGATCTCGTCGATATAGACGATGCCACGCTGGGCCTTCTCTACGTCGTAGTCACACTTTTGCAACAGCTTCTGGATGATGTTCTCCACGTCTTCACCCACATAACCGGCTTCGGTCAGTGTGGTGGCGTCGGCCATGGTGAACGGCACATCCAGCAGACGAGCAAGTGTTTCGGCCAGCAGCGTCTTGCCGCTACCGGTCGGGCCAATCAACAGAATGTTGGACTTGCCCAGCTCCACACCACCGGCTTCGCTGCTGTTACGCAGACGCTTGTAGTGGTTGTAGACGGCGACAGCCAACACCTTCTTGGCATATTCCTGCCCGATCACATAGTCATCCAGGTGAGCACGGATTTCATGAGGGGTCGGCAGCTCGCTACCATCGCGCTTGGGAGAGATCTCGCGGATCTCTTCGCGGATGATGTCGTTGCACAGCTCGACACACTCATCACATATGTAGACGGAAGGGCCAGCGATCAGCTTGCGCACTTCATGCTGGCTTTTGCCGCAAAAAGAGCAGTAGAGCAGCTTATCACCCTCACCCTTGCGTTTTTCTGTCATTCAGCAACCTCGTTTTATCAATAGAGGATGGATCGTCCCGTTGAGTTTACAACAGTCCGCGACACCCTGCTCAAGCACGCTAGTTCAGGACACAGTCACTAAGGCCATGTCCAGGACGATACCGGAGCTCAGCCGCGCTGGCTCAGGATACCGTCAACCAGGCCATAAGCCACGGCTTGATCGGCCGACATGAAGTTGTCACGGTCGGTATCACGCTCTATGGTGGACATCTCCTGACCGGTATGGAAGGCCAGACGCTCGTTCAGGGTATTCTTGATTTTCAGGATCTCCTGGGCATGGATCTGGATGTCAGATGCCTGTCCCTGGAAACCGCCCAACGGCTGATGGATCATCACGCGGGCACTGGGCAGGCAGAAACGCTTGCCCTTGGCACCACCGGCCAGCAGGAAGGCACCCATGGAGCAGGCTTGCCCCATACAGACGGTACTCACATCCGGCTTGATGAACTGCATGGTGTCATAAATGGACATGCCGGCCGTGACGGCACCACCCGGAGAGTTGATGTAGATGCTGATGTCCTGATCCGGATTTTCGGACTCCAGAAACAGCAGCTGGGCTACAACCAGATTTGCCATATGATCTTCAACCTGACCAGTCAGGAAGATCACCCGCTCCTTCAACAGACGAGAATAAATGTCGTAGGAACGCTCCCCTTTTGCAGTCTGCTCTACCACCATGGGGATGAGCGCATTGCGTGGGGATTCAGTCACATCGTTATAGTTCTTGTACATAAGGCATTGTCCCTAAAATAAAATGGCCCGAGTGGAGATCACACGAGCCATTATACTTAACAGTCTTGACCTTAAGTCAATTGTTCTTAGGCAGCGGCACCGGACTTGTTGATCACTTCGTCAAAGGCAACTTCTTTCTCGGTCACTTGCGCTTTGGACAGGATCAGGTCGATGGCTTGATCTTCAACCGCCAGATTGCGCACGCCATTCAGCATTTGCTCATTCTTCTGGTAGTACTCGATCACTTCCTTCGGATCTTCGTAGGCAGTGGCCATGGACTCGATGATGCTGGTCACGCGGGCATCGTCAGCCTTGATCTCGTTGGTACGGATCACGTCGCCCAGCAGCAGACCTACGCGTACGCGACGCTCGGCCTGAGCCTGGAACAGTTCAGCCGGCAGCTCAGGTGCGTTGCCGCCCTGGAAACCGCCAAAGCGCTGCAGAGCCTGTTGACGCAGGGTATCGATCTCCTGAGCAACGGCAGCCTTCGGCAGATCGATCTGGTTGGCTTCAACCAGACCATTCAGAACCTGCTCTTTCACGCTGTTTTTCAGGGCTTGAGCCAGTTCGCGCTCCATGTTCTTGCGCACTTCGGCTTTCAGCTCTTCAACGTTGCCGCTCTCGATACCGAAACGCTTGACGAACTCTTCAGTCAGCTCAGGCAGGATCTGCTCTTCAACCTTGATCAACTTGGAGGCGAACTTGGCCGCTTTGCCTTTCAGGTTTTCAGCGTGGTAGTCAGCCGGGAAAGTCACTTCGATAGTGAACTCGTCGCCCGCTTTCTTGCCCATGATGGCGTCTTCGAAGCCAGGGATCATGCGACCGGCACCCAGTACCAGGTTGAAGCCTTCGGCTTTGCCGCCGTCGAACTCTTCACCGTCGATGGAACCGATGAAGTCCATGGTCACACGCATGCCATCGGCAGCGGCGGCATCGACATCAGCCCAGGTGGCGTGCTGCTTGCGCAGGGTGTCGATCATGTTGGCCAGATCTTCATCCTTGACGGTCGCAACCGGCTTCTCGACCTTGATGGTCTCCAGGCCAGCCACTTCAAACTCGGGGTAAACTTCAAAGGTCGCAGTGAATTCGAAATCCTGACCTTCCTGGATCTCTTTCGGATCCATGGTCGGGGCACCGGCCGGGCTCAGTTTGTTTTCGATGATGGCCTTGATGAAGTTGTTCTGCATCATTTCATCAGCAACACGAGCGTGAGCCATAGCGCCGAACATCTTCTTGATGATGGCAACCGGGGCCTTGCCAGGACGGAAACCGTCGATGCGACGGGTTTTGGCCAGGCCGTTCAATTCTTTACGCACGGCAGCGTCAACGGTAGCAGCCGGTACAGTGATGGTAAGACGGCGTTCCAGACCCTGGGTTGTCTCTACAGAAACTTGCATTCTTTTACCTCGTTCAACTCAGCACTGTGTGCTGACCCTTATTGCCCCTGGGCAAAGCCCGGAGTCTTCCTGTTTATAAAGACAACGACTGTCTTTGTGATGAGAAAATATGACGCGACATTATAGCGGCGCACTTTGGTCGAGTCGAGCCACACATCCCCCAACGGGGTGGCGATAGCACAATTCGCGCAAAACTGACCCTTATATGGGGAACTCCCGAGCAGACTTCAAGCGCACAACACGCAAGAATTTGCACTTGCTCACCTTTTTTCGCGCAAAGGCCTACTTTTTCACCTCATTTCCTGCCAAAAAGCCAGCCTGTTCAGGGGTTGCGACCCAAATTGTCCACCCTGTCACATCAACCATTGCGTCTATGGCCGCTGCTCGCTATGGTGACAGCCAAATTTATGAGTCTGGAGTGACCAACATGGCCTTTTTCCGCTTCTTGTTTAACCTGCTCTGGTTTGTACT
Organism: Aeromonas sp. 2HA2; assembly: GCF_029237345.1. Taxonomy (NCBI): domain Bacteria; kingdom Pseudomonadati; phylum Pseudomonadota; class Gammaproteobacteria; order Aeromonadales; family Aeromonadaceae; genus Aeromonas; species Aeromonas sp. 2HA2. The sequence continues at coordinate 19,909 of NZ_JAACGB010000004.1, forward strand.
GGGGGGCGTCTTCATGGGGCTGGCCTGGTGGCTGGCCGGGCTGCTCTGCTTTGTCTCGCTGATCGGGATCCCCTGGGGTCGCGCCTGCTTCGTCATCGGCACCTTTACCTTCTTCCCGTTTGGCAAGCAGGCGGTGAGCCGCAAGAGCATGACTGGGCAAAGCGACATCGGCACCGGTACTCTGGGGCTGATTGGCAACATCCTCTGGTTCCTGGTGATCGGGATCTGGCTGGCAATCGGTCACATTGCCTCCGCGCTGGCCTGCTTCGTGACCATCATAGGCATTCCGTTTGGCATCCAGCACCTCAAGCTGGCCCTGATTGCCCTGGCCCCCATCGGTCAGATGGTGGTGACCAACCACGAAGCCGAATCCGGTCGCTACATTCGCTGAGCACCACGCAAAATTGCACGGGCAAGCTGCCTGCGCAGCAAAAAAAGGGCAGACTAGGGTCTGCCCTTTTTCATTGCCACTGCTCGAGGCCCTCCATGCTCCCCAGCCATTTTTTTGCCAATCTCGCCCGCATGAAACTCATTTACCGCTGGCCGCTGATGCGCAACATACAACCTGAAAACATCGCCGAGCACAGTCTGCAGGTCGCCATGGTGGCCCACGCCCTGGGGCTTATCCAGAATCGTCTTTTTGGTGGTCAGGTCGATGCGGATCGCGCCGCCGTGATGGCGCTCTACCACGACAGCAGCGAGGTGCTGACCGGCGATCTGCCCACACCGGTCAAGTATTTCAATCCCGAAATTGCGAGGGAGTACAAGAAGATAGAGCTGGCCGCCGAGCAGCGCCTGCTGGGGATGCTACCCGCCGAACTGGTGGAGGATTTTCGCCCTCTGCTGGACTCGGGTGCCCAGGACGCCGGGCTGGTTCGTCTGGTGAAAGACGCCGATACCCTCTGCGCCTACACCAAGTGTCTGGAGGAGATAAACGCCGGCAACCGGGAGTTCGAACCGGCCAGGAAACGCCTCGAAGCCATGCTGGAAGCGCGCATGAGCCCGCAGATGCATTACTTCATCGATGTCTTCGTGGCAAGCTTCTCCCTGCCGCTCGATGAGCTGAACGCCCACTAAGCCAGCCAAACCACCTGAAAACAGAAGGGCCCGCCGGTTTGCTCCGGCGGGCCCTTCGTTATTGATCAGCAGATCAGATACCGTGCATCAGTGCCCCAACTCCCGCGATGGCACCAGTCCGCTCGCCCGCCAGGCAGGATAGAGGGTCGCCAACAGGCTCATCAGTATGGCTGCGCCAGTTACGATAGCCAGATCCTGCATGTGCAATTCGGTCGGCAGGAAGTCGATGAAGTAGATGTCAGGGTTGAGGAAGCGATGGCCTATCACCCCTTCGATAAAGCCCAGGATCTGGGTCAGCTTGCTGGAGAGCAGGCCGCCGAGCAGGGCCCCGAGCAAGGCGCCGAGCACCCCGTTAACCATGCCCTGAATGACGAAGGTAAGCCGGATTTGACCGGGGCTCGCCCCCATGGTCTTCAAGATGGCAATCTCGCTGCGCTTCTCGTTCACCGCCATCACCAGGGTGGAGACGATGTTGAAGCAGGCCACTGCCACCACCATCAGCATCACCACATACATGACGGTACGCACCATCTGTATGTCCTGATAGAGGTAGCCCTGCCGGCTCATCCAGCTGCTGATGTAGACGTAATGAGGAAATTTCTGGGCAGCCGCGACCGTGATGGATTGTGCCTTGAGCACATCGCTGACCTTGAGGCTGAACCCTTCCACCGTATTGCCCATACCGGTCATGGTCTGGGCATCGGCCAGGTGCATGAAGCCGAGCATGCCATCGAGCTGACCGCCGATCTCAAGCAAGCCTACTACCTTGAGGGATTCCCGCTTCGGGTTCTTGATGCCGGCGGCGTCCCCCCCTTGCGGCAGCAAGAGGGCAACCGAGTCACCTATCTTGACCCCCAGCTTGTCGGCGATGGTCTTGCCGAGAATCAGCCCATGTTCGCCCACCTGCAGTTCACGCAGACCACGGCCTGTCATGTATTTGCCCGCATCCGACAGATTCGCTTCGAGCTCCGGCAACACGGCACGCACCTGCAAGCCCTTGAGGGCATTGCCATGCTCAAGCAACCCATTGAGGGTGATCACAGGCGCGGCAGCTTCCACCCCTGGCTGGGCCAGCAGGTAATCCCGCAACTTGGGCCAGTCAGGCAATGGCGCCTCCATCCCCATCAGCTCACCGTGAGGCACCACTGAGAGCACTCTGTCTTTGAGCTCCCGCTCAAAGCCGTTCATGGCAGAGAGACCCAGGATGAGGGCCATCACTCCGAGGGCGATGCCGATGAGGGACGAGGCGGAAATAAACGCGATGAAGCCGTTGCGACGACGGGAGCGGCTGTAACGCAAGCCCAGAAAGAGGGGCAGCGGTTTGAACATCAGGCGACCTCCGCCATGATGCCGCTCACCAGGGTGACCCGCCGATGGAGCTTGGCGGCCAGACTCAGGTCATGGGTGACCACCACAAAGGCTGTGCCCAACTCACGATTGAGCTCACAGAGCAGCTCGTAAACAGCGGTTGCACTGGCATGATCCAGGTTGCCGGTGGGCTCGTCCGCCAGCACCAGGCTGGGCTCGTTGACCAGGGCGCGGGCAATGGCCACCCGCTGGCGTTCGCCACCGGACAGCTCGGATGGCCTGTGGTTGAGACGATGGGAAAGCCCCACCCGACCCAGCATGCGAGTCGCCTTGTCGGTGGCGACGGCCACCGACTCACCGGCGATGAGCAGCGGCATGGCGGTGTTCTCCAGCGCGGTAAACTCGGCGAGCAGGTGGTGAAACTGATAGACAAATCCCAGCTCCTGGTTGCGGAATCTCGCCTGAGTACGGCTATCCCAGTGGTGGATATCCTGCCCCTTGAACAGCACGGCGCCGCTTGACGGGTTGTCGAGCGCCCCCATCAGATGCAGCAAGGTGGTCTTGCCCGATCCCGAGCTGCCCACCACCGCCAGCATCTCGCCGGGGGCGACACTCAGATCAATCCCCTTGAGGACCTGGGTCTCCAGCTCGCCCTCTTGATAAACATGATTCAGGGCCTGACAACGCAGCAGAGGTTCACTGGACAAGGGTTCATTCATAAAGGGAGCTCCACTTACGCCGGCAATCGCACCGGAGGTAACAACAGAAGATGAGTTATTCACAGTGCTATTCATAACGTAATGCCTCGGCCGGTTTCACCCGGGCCGCACGGGCCGCAGGGTAGAGGGTGGCACTGAAGCTGAGCAGCACGGCGCCCAGCAAGATGGTAATGACCTGGGTTGGCTCCACTATCACGGGCAGGCCGCTGCCGCCCGCCGTCATATAGAGGTTGAGCCCCACCGCATCGAGCAGGGGGTTGAGTCCGAGCGAGAGTGCGAGCCCGGTCAGGCCGCCAAGCAGGGCACCAATCACACCGCTGGAAGCGCCGAGCACCATGAATATCTTGACTATCCCTGCCTCGTTCATGCCCATGGTGCGCAGTATGGCAACCTCTCCCTCCTTGTCGGTGACCACCATCACCAGGGCGGAGAGGATGTTGAAGGTGGCGACCGCGATGATCAGCACCAGCATCAGCCCCATCATGCGCTTCTCCATGGCGACCGCCTGGAACAGCTCACCGCGCTCGCGGCGCCAGTCCTGCCATTCCAGCCCGTCCGGCAATGCCGTCTTTATCACCTGATCGGCAGCGAAGGGATCGTCCAGCCAGAGCCTTATGCCACCGACGGTTTCTGTCGGCAGGCGCAGCAGGCGCTGGGCATCCCCCAACGCAATCAGGGCAACCTGGCTATCCACGTCGGCGCCGACTCCGAAGATACCGGAAACGGTAAACAGGCGCTGGGCAGGAACTCGACCAAAGGGCGTGAAACGGGTGCCCTCGGTCAGAAGCAGACGAACCTGATCTCCCATGGAAACCTTGAGACGGCTTGCCACCCCCTGCCCCAACACTATGTGGTATTCACCCTGCTGCAGGCTATCGAGGCGACCCATCTGCATCTGGGCATGCAGTATGTCATCCCTTGGCCATAGGGCCGGGTCTATCCCCTGTACGCTGACACCGATGAGCTGACCCGGGCTCTGCAACATCCCTTCGCTATCGAGCATGGGGGCGCTGGCAATCACATGGGGCAGCTTGGCAAGGTCGGGCAAACCGTTGGGATGAGCATCGATGCGGCCAGTCTGGTTGGTCACCACCACATGGGGGATCACGCCCAGGATCCGGCCCTTGAGCTGCCCTTCGAAGCCGTTCATCACGGATATGACCACCATCAGGGCCGCGACCCCGATGGCGATACCAAAGGTGGAGAACAGGGAGATGAATGAAACGAAGCGATTACTGCGTCGTGAGCCTGCGTAGCGAAGGCCAATGGCCAGCGACAGCGGCTGAAAAAGTCCAGTCTTCAAGGAGTTCTACGTTGCCAACAAAATAAGATACCGGATAATAAAGGGAAACCGTCTATGACAACAAGGGATAGCCTCCATGCAGGAACAGTTCTTCAGCGTCACCCATGCCACCCCGGTCAATGTGATCCCCATGCCCGATGACTTTCCTCTGCCGACGCTGGAGGCACTGGAGGCCGAACTGCCCGAACCCTTTCGCATCGCCTCGGCCATCACCTCCATCGATCTGGTGACCAGTCGTCTGATCCGCAATCAGAACGAGTCGATGCACGATCTGGTGGAGATCATCAACCAGCAGTCGCGCAAGATCGACATGATCATGGGCTATGTGCTGTCGGTGCAGGATAGGCCCGAGCATCGCTTCCAGACCCTGCGTTTCAGCGCAGGCCAGCTCACCTATCTGCATCCGCGCCAAGGTCATGGCGAGCCGCCGCTCCTGCACCAGATAGTGCGGCTCAAGATCTTCCTGCGGGAAGAGGCCTCCGCCATCTACTGCTATGCCGAGGTCAAGAGACTGGAACCGGGCGAGCATGGCACTCAGGTGGGGCTCGATTATGCCCGGATCCGTGAGGATGACCGCGAACTGCTGGTCCGTGCCAGCCTGCATGTCCAATCCAAGCAACTCAAATTGCGTGCTCAAGACCGTCAACGTTAAAAGAATCAAATGATGCCAATGAAGCTTCCCGCCTTGCCCGCCAAGGCGGGCCAAAAATTAACGCTCGGCCACTTGACCGGCAGCAGCCTGTCACTGGTTGCCGCCCGCCTTACTACCCAAGCGAACCGCCCAGTCCTGCTGGTGACCGCCGATACCCCGAGTGCCCTGCGCCTCGAGCAGGAATTGCAGTTCCTGCTGGCCGGTCAAGGTTGCCCTGTGCTGATGTTTCCGGATTGGGAAACCCTGCCCTACGACACCTTTTCCCCCCATCAGGACATCATCTCCCAGCGGTTGGAGACCCTCTACAAACTGCCGCAGATGAGCGCCGGCGTGCTGATCGTGCCCATCTCGACCTTGATGCTGCGCTGCGCTCCCCAGGTCTACCTCGACAAGTACAGCCTGATGGTGAAGGCCGGTCAGCGCCTCAACTTGCAACAACTGCGAGGGCGTCTGGCCGAGGCAGGCTATGTGGCGGTGGATCAGGTGCTCGAGCACGGCGAGTTTGCCGCCCGCGGCTCACTGCTCGATCTCTTTCCCATGGGCAGCAACAGCCCTTATCGCATCGACTTTTTCGATGACGAGGTGGACTCCATCCGTCCGTTCGATCCCGAGACCCAGCGTTCCAGCGAACCGGTCAAGACGGTCAGCCTGTTGCCCGCCCGGGAATTCCCCACCGACGAGGCCGCCATCGAGCTGTTCCGTGGGCAATTTCGCGAACAGTTCGAGCTGTCGCGCGCCGAGGGCTCCGTCTATCAGGAGGTGAGCAAGGGGCGCTGGCCCGCCGGCATCGAATACTATCTGCCGCTCTTCTTCCATCAGACTGCCAGCCTGTTCGACTACCTGCCAGATAACACCCTGCTGCTCACTGTGGGGGATATCTATCCCGCGGCCCAGCGCTTCTGGAACGACATAGGCCAGCGCTATGAGGACAGACGCTGGGACAACACCCGCCCCTTGTTGCCACCCCAGCAGATCTACCTGCCGGTGGAGCAATTGTTCGCCGCCCTCGGTCACTATGGCGCCGTGCGGCTGCAGGAAGCCGCCACCGACGGCGGAGCCGGCCAGCAGGATCTCCCCATAGCAGCGCTGCCGGAGCTGCAACTGGATCACAGCAAAGAGCAGCCCATGCTGGCGCTGAACCAGTTTCTGGACAGCTTCACGGGCCGCACCCTGTTCGTGGTGGAATCCGAAGGGCGGCGGGAAGTGCTCGGCGATCTGCTGGCGCGCATATCCTTGCAACCCAAGGAGTTCCCCTCCCTCGAGGCCTTCATGGCGGGCAAGGCGCGCCACGGTCTGCTGGTTGCACCGCTGGAGCGGGGCTTTTTGCTACGAGAGCTGCTGCAAGAGGCCGGGCATGATGAGCTCGCCCTTATCACGGAGACAGAGCTGCTGGGCGGTAAAGTCCGCAGCAAGCGAGCCCGGGAAAAGAGCAAGAACTTAAGCTCGGATGCGGTGATCCGAAACCTCGGCGAGTTGACCCAGGGCCAGCCTGTGGTTCACCTGGATCACGGCGTCGGCCGTTATCTGGGGCTCGAAACCATCGATGCCGGTGGCCTGCCCACCGAGTTCCTGACCCTCGAGTATGCCGGTGGCGACAAGCTGTTCGTGCCGGTCACCAACCTGCACCTCATCAGCCGCTACACAGGCTCTGACAACCCGCCCAGCCACAAACTCGGCGGCGAGGCCTGGGTCAAGGCGCGGCGCAAGGCGGCAGAGAAGGTGCGCGACGTGGCAGCCGAGCTGCTGGATGTCTATGCCCTGCGGGCGGCGCGCCACGGTTTTGCCTTCCAGCACGACAGGGAAGCCTACCGCCAGTTCGCCGCCGGTTTCCCGTTCGAGGAGACAGAGGATCAGCTCAACGCCATCAATGCGGTACTGGGGGACATGTGTCAGGCCAAGAGCATGGACCGGCTGGTGTGCGGCGACGTGGGCTTTGGCAAGACCGAAGTGGCGATGCGAGCCGCCTTCGTGGCCGTCCACGGCGGCAAGCAGGTCGCCGTGCTGGTGCCCACCACCTTGCTGGCACAGCAGCACTACGACAACTTCCGCGATCGCTTCGCCAACTGGCCTGTGCGGGTCGAGGTGCTGAGCCGCTTTCGTACCGCCAGGGAGCAGACCAGCGTGATGAAGGAGCTGGCCGATGGCAAGGTCGACATCATCATAGGTACCCACAAGCTCTTGGGCTCAGATCTGACCTTCAAGGATTTGGGGCTGCTCATCGTCGATGAGGAGCACAGATTCGGGGTGCGCCAGAAGGAGAAGATCAAGGCGCTGCGGGCCGACGTGGATATCCTTACCCTCACGGCGACGCCTATCCCGCGCACCCTCAACATGGCGATGGCCGGCATGCGGGATCTCTCCATCATCGCCACCCCGCCCGCCAAGCGGCTCGCCATCAAGACCTTTGTGCGCCAGCAGGATCCTGCGGTCACCCGCGAGGCGGTACTGCGTGAGCTCAAGCGGGGCGGTCAGGTCTACTACCTGCACAACGACGTGGAGAGCATAGAAAAATGCGCCGGCGATCTCGCCGAGCTGGTGCCGGAGGCACGCATCGGCATCGCCCACGGCCAGATGCGCGAGCGCGACCTTGAGCGAGTCATGTCGGACTTCTACCACCAGCGCTTCAACCTGCTGGTCTGCACCACCATCATAGAGACCGGCATAGACGTACCCAGCGCCAACACCATCATCATGGACCGCGCCGATCATCTGGGGCTAGCGCAGTTGCACCAGCTGCGGGGCCGGGTTGGCCGCTCCCACCACCAGGCCTATGCCTACCTGCTCACCCCTCATCCCAAGTTGATGAGCAAGGATGCACTCAAGCGACTCGAGGCCATCGCATCGCTCGAAGATCTCGGCGCCGGTTTTGCGCTGGCGACCCACGATCTGGAGATCCGGGGTGCAGGCGAGCTCTTGGGCGACGATCAGAGCGGCCAGATCGAATCGGTCGGTTTCACCCTCTACATGGAGATGCTGGAGCAGGCGGTCGAGGCGCTGAAAAATGGCAAGGAGCCATCGCTGGAGCAGCTGATGAGCCAGCACACAGAGGTCGAGCTGCGCCTGCCCGCCCTGTTGCCGGAGGAGTACATACCGGACGTCAACATGCGTCTGTCCATGTACAAGCGCATCGCCAGCGCGGCCGACGAGCAGGAGCTGCGCGAATTGAAGGTGGAGCTGATCGACCGCTTCGGCCTGCTGCCGGAGGCGACCAAGACGCTCATGGAGATTGCTGCCTTCCGCCAGCGCGCCACCGCCCTTGGCATTCGCCGGGTGGAGATGAGCGAGCGCGGCGGTTATCTGGACTTCACTCAGGAGACTCGCGTCAACCCTGGCTATCTGGTCAAGCTGCTCTCCGAGCAGCCACGCATCTACAAGATGGATGGGCCCACCCGATTGCGCTTCCAAGTACCGACCCCGGACCGCACCATGCGCCTGAAACTGGTGGACGGCCTGCTGGCGGATCTCGCCAACCACGCCAGCCACTGATGCGAGCAACGCAACTCGCCCAAACAAAACGGGAGCCATATCGGCTCCCGTTTTTTATGCGCTCATCGCAAGCACTGGATCTGTACATCAACCCTGATTGGCAGGATCCTCATGGGCGGAGAACTCCCGCATGAAGGCCTCGGCCCGCTCCACCATCTTGGTGGAACCGACGAAGTAAGGGGTGCGCTGGTGCAAGGCAGTGGGCTGGATGTCCATGATGCGGCCAAAGCCGTCGGACGCCTTGCCACCGGCCTGCTCCACCAGAAATGCCATGGGGTTGCACTCATAGAGCAGGCGCAGCTTGCCGTTCGGGGAGTTGGTGCCGGACGGATAGATATAGATGCCGCCTTTGAGCAGGTTGCGATGGAAATCGGAGACCAGGGAGCCGATATAGCGGGAGGTATAGGGTCTGTGAGTCGCCTCGTCCCGCTCCTGGCAATATTTGAGGTACTTCTTCACCCCGTCCGGGAACTTGATGTAGTTGCCCTCGTTGATGGAGTAGATCTTGCCCTCCTCCGGGATGCGGATGTTCTCGTGGGAGAGGCAGAAGCAACCGATGGAAGGATCATAGGTGAAGCCGTTCACGCCAAAGCCGGTGGTGTAGACCAGCATGGTGGAAGAGCCGTAGACCACGTAACCGGCAGCGACCTGACGGTTGCCAGGTTGCAGGAAGTCTTCCAGGGTGACGCCCGTCCCCGGGGCGCTGAGACGGCGGTAAATGGAGAAGATGGTCCCGACCGAGACGTTGACATCAATGTTGGAAGAGCCGTCGAGGGGATCGATCAGCACCACATATTTGGAGTGACGGGAGAGCTCGGAATCAAAGGAGACGAAGTCCTCTTCTTCTTCGGATGCAATACCGCACACTTCACCACGGGCTTCCAGCGCGGCTTTAAAGCGCTCATTGGCATACACATCCAGCTTCTGCTGCACCTCGCCCTGCACGTTTTCAGCACCCATGGAGCCGATAATGTCTGCCAGCCCCGCCTTGTTGATCTCCCGGTTCACCACCTTGGCGGCCAGACGGATGGAACTGAGCAGTGAGGTCAGCTCGCCGGTCGCGGTGGGATAATCCGCCTGCTTTTTGACGATGAACTCGCCCATGGTGATCATGTTTCGCATTATTGTTCCTTTAAGAGCGTTTCCGTTGGCTTTGAAAACGTTTGCACGCGTCGACAAAAAAAGTGCCGATCCTCGGCAGCCTTGTTTTGTAACCTAATGTAACGCCTGTTTTTTGTTTTTGCAGCGAATTAAGCCGCTGGATAAACGTGCGATTTACGCCTCGCAACCCTATCAAAAGGGCATAAAACCAGTGCCAATTGGTGACTTTCATCATGTTAATTCGCAGCAAAAAATCACGAACAGGCAGCCATGATGAGTGCAACGGCCCACTTGCCCCCCCCTATCTGGGTAGCTGATGGCAAGGCCAGCGCCCACCTCTTGAGATCTCCAGATCAATCCAGCACACTGACCAAGCTTTGGAAGCAAAAAAACATAAGGATATTCAATGAAAAGGACACTCATTGCCGGCACGGTTGCCGCTCTGTTGGCGTTTCCCTCCCTGGCGGCTAACGTACCGGCCGGCACCCAGCTGCTACCCGGCGATCAACAAATCTTCGTGCGCAACATAGGTTCAGAGCCCGCCTCCATCGATCCCCAGATGGTCGAAGAGAGCTCGGGCAGCGATATCGTCAACGACCTGTTCGAGGGGCTCTATACCCTGGATGGCGACGGCAAGCTGCAAGCCGCCGGGGCGCTTGGCTATGAACTCGACACCACGGGCACCGTCTACACCTTCAAGCTGAGACCCGAGGCCAAATGGTCCAACGGCGAGCCGGTGACGGCGGCGGATTATGTCTATGGCTGGCAACGGGCGGCGGATCCCAGAAACGCCTCCAACTATGCCTGGTTCATCGAGCTGACCGGCGTCACCAACGCCAGCGACGTGGTGCAGGGTAAAAAAAGCCCGGATGCCCTCGGCATCAAGGCCCTCGATACGCACACCCTGCAGATCACCCTGAACAATCCTGTGCCCTTCTTTCTGAAGACGCTCTCCCACTACACCACCTTCCCCGCGCCCAAGGCGACCATAGAGAAGTTTGGTCATGAGTGGGTCAAGCCGGGCAACATCGTCTCCAACGGCGCTTTTATGCTCAAGGAGTGGACCCCCAACGAGCGCCTCATCGCAGAGCGCAATCCCCTCTACTGGGATAACCAGAACACAGTGCTCAACAAGGTGCTCTATCTGGAGATAGTCTCCGACACCGCCGCCTACAACCGCTATCGCGCAGGGGAACTGCACTACACGCCCTATCCGCTGGAGCAGTACAAACAGCTCAAGAGCCAAAGCCCGGAGGAGCTTGTCAACGCTCCCATGCTCGCCACCTATTACTATGTGTTCAACACTCAGCGCAAACCGTTCGACAATCCCAAGGTGCGCAAGGCGCTGTCGCTTGCTATCGACAGAGACACCATCACCGAGAAGATCCTGGGACAAGGTCAGCTCTCCGCCTTCAGCCTGACCCCGCCGAGCGTCGACGGCTTCGAGCTCAAGCGCCCTGCCAGCCAGTTGCTGAGCAAGGAGGAGAGGATCAAACAGGCGAAAGCATTGCTGAGCGAGGCCGGATACGGCCCGGGCAAGCCGCTGGATGTGGACATCCTCTACAACACCAACGAGAGCCACAAGAAGATAGCCCTGGCCATCTCCTCCATGTGGAAACGCAACCTGGGGGTTACCGCCAAGCTCAACAACATGGAGTGGAAGACCATGGTGTCCGCACTCAATGAGGGGGATTTTACCGTCAGTCGCTACTCGTGGAACGGGGATTACAACGATGCCTCGACCTTCCTCGACATCATGACCTCCAGCAGCAGCGCCAACAGCGGCAAGTGGTTCAACAAGCAATATGATGCCCTGCTGGCGAAGGCCCATGACTCCAAGGATCCGGCCGAGCGCAACCGGCTCTATCAAGAGGCCGAGGCGCTGATCGACCAAGAGGCCCCTATCGCCCCCGTCTACTTCTATGTCAAGTCACGGCTGCTCAAGCCCAATATCAAGGGCTATCCCTATCAGAACCCGCAAGACGTGGTTTATTCGAAAGACCTCTATCTCACCGCGCAGTAACGCCCTGACCTCCTAAACAGAAAGACCGCCTCGAAGGCGGTCTTTTTTCAATCTTCCCGACAGCTCGCCAGTGCCACCATGGCCCGACGACGCAGCACCACAGGCTGCACCAGCAGTTGCGCCAGCAATACCCCAAGCAGCGTCATGCCACCACCGATCAGGTGATAGCTGGTCAGCGTTTCCCCCAGCCAGCTGATGGCCAGTGCCGCCGTCATCACTGGCAGCAGATTCATGAAGATGGCGGTGCGGCTTGCCCCCAGAAGGGCTATGCCCTGCATCCAGAGCCAAGGCGACAGCGCCGAAGTGGGGATCCCCGCATACAGGATGAGCCAGAGCGCGCGGCCATCTGGCCACTGCCCATCCACCAGCAGGTAGAACGGGGTGAGAAACAGCAGGCTGCACAGCACCTGGCCGTAGAGCATGGACCAGTTGTCGAGCCCCAGATCCCACTTTTTGAGCAAGACGCTATAGAGGGCATAGGTGCCCGCCGAGAGCAGCATGTAGACAGAGCCGATATGAATGCCCTGGATAAACAGACGGGACGGATCCCCCTGCCCCAGCAAGATGGTCAGCCCCAGAATGGAGATAAGCCCACCGAGCAGAGCCCCCCAGGTGGGACGCTCACGCAGCAGCCAGATACTGAGCAGTACCGTCATCAGCGGTGTCAGCCCCATCATCAGACCTATCTCCGTGGCTCCCAGGGTTTGCGCCGCGTAGTACCCCAGGGTCTGGTTCAGCACCATGCCGAGCAGGGCCAGCGCCGCCAGCTGATAGAAGCCGGCCCGCAGTTTGGCCCGATCCCGCCAGGCGCGGTGTGCGAGGAAAGGCGTCAAGATGATGGCGGCCACCATCCAGCGCGACCAGGCCAGTGCCGCGGGTGAAAGCAATCCAACCGCCAGCTTGCTGACAATGGCATTGCCAGACCAGATGGCCATGCAGGAGAAGGGAAACAAAAAGGCAAGAGGCATAGCGCTGTCCACAGAAACGATCCGGTATTTCAGGCGGGAGTATAAGGGGGCAAACAAGATTCGCAAGCACAGCCCGGCCTTGCGAATGCGGGTGACGTTGAACCGAGATCGAACTGAGCCAATTCGGCCATATCAGGGCTGAAAACAATCATGCCCGCACAGTGGCGGGCATGAAGCGGCTGGATGGGATGGCAGAGAACTTATGCCGCATCCATGTGCAGTCTGGAGATCATCTCGTTGACCTCGACCACGGTCTGGCGGTGGGGTATGTCAGCTGGTGTTGGCATCATCAGCAAGCCTGACTGGAAATCAAAACGCCCCCTGCCGTGGATATAAATCCGCCCCTTGAAGAAGGTTTTGACATGTTTTGCCACCATCAGTGGCAGGTACTTCTTGAACACTCTCATCGTTTGCAACCTCTTGCAGTTGTATCCGTATGACAGCAGCTTCTGCGAAATAATTCCGTAAATTCTTTATAAAAATCCGGAAAAATCGCAACTCTCTTCCCCAAAAAACCAATCTATAACTTTTTATTAACTTTTAACGTATTGTATGTGGTCCTTCCAGCCAGAGCAATACCCCCTTGCCATCTTGCCATTCGATACAGGCCATGCCTGACGTGGCAAACATGGGGGCACCTGCCGCCGGGCAGAGGCTCTGCACCAGATAACCTACCAGTGGCAGGTGGCTGACCATCAAAATTTGGTCATGTGTTGCCGCCAACGCAGTGAGATAGCTTGCGACAAAAGCAGGATCTCCATAGGGAGTGATCTCCTTGCTCTCTTCGACCCTGGTGGCCTTGGGCAATTCACTGCATATGCTCTGCCAGGTTTGTCTGGCGCGCAGATAATTGCTGTGGACAACCAAATCCAGCACCCCGTCCAGTTGGGGCGCCAGCCAACTGGCCATGTGAATGGACTCTTCAATTCCCTGCTCGGTCAGTGGACGCTGTTCATCTGTTTTCGCATTCATGCCAGCCTGGCCATGACGCATGATGTAGATTTTCATTACAACCTCGCCCAACGGGCCTGTTTTGATAGCGGGGGGATCTTACCCCGCCATGCCGGGGGAAACAATTGCGCTACCTCTCAGAAAAGGGTTTGCCTCACTGGATAGCGAGGTCGATAATCATGTTTAAATTCAAATAAATCCAACACGAGTCACGCGCCAATGAGCCCATATGCCAGCCCTAATGACCATCGGCAATACCACTATCTGGAGCTGGCAAACCGGCTCAGGGTCTTGTTGATCTGCGATCCCGACACCGACAAGTCTGCCGCTTCCCTGGCCGTCAACACCGGTCATTTCGACGATCCGGCCGATCGGCAGGGGATGGCTCATTTCCTTGAGCATATGCTGTTCCTTGGCACTCGTACTTATCCCAAGCCTGGTGAGTACCAGCAATTTATGAGCCGTCATGGCGGCAGCAACAACGCCTGGACCGGCACCGAGTTCACCAACTTCTTTTTCGAGATAGACACCGGCTTCTTCGAGGCCGGTCTCGACCGTTTTTCCCAGTTCTTCATCTGCCCCACTTTCACTCCCGAGTGGGTGGATAAAGAGCGCAACGCGGTCGACTCCGAATACCGCCTCAAGCTGCAGGACGATGTGCGCCGCAGCTACCAGGTACATAAAGAGACGGTCAACCCGGCCCACCCTTTCTCCAAGTTCTCGGTCGGCAACCTGGATACCCTGGCGGATCTGCCCGGCCGGGATCTGCGCGCCGATCTCATCCGGTTCTACGAATCTCACTACAGCGCGGATCGCATGGCGCTGGTGATGATCTCGCCTGAATCCATCGAGACCCAGATTGACTGGTGCGATCGCTTTTTCGCTCCCATTTTGAATCGCAATTTGGGAATACCGGCCCTGACGGTTCCTCTCTATCGCATCGACGACCTCGGCATCCGCATCCGCATCAATCCGGTCAAGGAGACCCGCAAGCTGGCGCTGACCTTTCCGCTGCCCAATGTGGATGAGTTTTATGACAAAAAACCCCTCACCTTCCTGAGCCACCTCATCGGCTATGAAGGGGATGGCAGCCTGCTCTCCTTGCTGAAAGCAAAAGGCTGGGTCAACCAGCTCTCCGCCGGAGGCGGCATCAGCGGTGCCAACTTCAAGGATTTTGGGGTGAGCTTTGGCCTCACGCCGCTCGGGCTTGAACACGTCAACGAGATAGTAGCCGCCCTGTTCGGCTATCTGAAACTCATCGAGCGTGGCGGGGTAGAAAGCTGGCGCTACGAAGAGAAGCGTACCGTGCTTGAGTCGGCGTTCCGCTTTCAGGAGCGGGGCCGTGCCCTCGACACCGTTTCCGGCCTGGTGTTGAACCTGTTCAGCTACACGCCCGAGGATCTGCTCTACGGCGATTACATGATGCGCGAATACGACGAGGCGCTGATCCGCCGCCTGCTCGCCAAGCTCACGCCACACAACCTGCGCATGACCATCACGGCGCCGGAGCTGGCCACGGATCGCCTGGCCCGCTGGTATCAGACCCCCTATGGCGTCGACATCATCACGGAGGCGGAAAAGATCCACTGGCAGCAGAGCGAACCTGATCCGGCTCTCACCCTGCCCTTGCCGAACCCCTTTATCAGCAACCGGCTCGATCCGCGCCAGCCAGCACTGCAGGCCGACATGCCCGCCTGCATCATCGACAGGCCTGGATTTCGGCTCTGGCATCTGCACGAGCATCAGTTCAGCGTGCCCAAGGGCAACCTCTACATCTCCATTGACAGCGAGCACGCGGTCAAAAGCCCGCGCCACATCGCCATGGCACGGCTTGCGGTGGAACTGCTCACGGATCACCTCAACGCCCTCACCTACCCGGCGGAGCTGGCGGGGCTGGGCTACCAGATCTATGCCCATCAGGGCGGCTTTACCATCAACCTGAGCGGCTTTGCCGACAAGCAACCCCTGCTGCTGGACATGATCCTCGGCAACCGCACCCTGGGCTATCCGGATCCGGGCCGCTTCGCCGAGATAAAAGAGCAGCTCATCCGCAACTGGGACAACCAGTCCAAGGCGCGGCCCATCTCCCAGCTGTTCAACCAGCTCACCAGTTTGCTGCAACCAAACAACCCGCCGTTCGAGCAGTTGCTGCGCCATCTGCGCACCGTGGAACTTGGCGAGATGCCGGCGTTTGTCGCCCAGCTGTTCGGGGAGGTACACATAGAGGCGCTGGTTCACGGCGACTGGAATGCCGCCGAGGCGCTCGAACTGGCCGCCCTGCTGGAGCGCCACCTCGGCACCCACAGCCAGCCCAGTGCCGAGACCCGCCGCCCGCTCATCTCCATTCAAAACAGGGGCACCCTCATTCGTGAGCAGGGCTGCGAGCACGAAGACTCGGCGCTGCTGGTCTACTACCAGTCCCGCACCACCCGGGCGCGGGATCTCGCCTGCTTCACCCTGGCCAACCACATAATGTCGTCCACCTTCTTCCACGAGCTGCGCACCCGCCAGCAGCTGGGGTACGTGGTGGGTGCCGGCAACCTGCCCCTCAACCGTCACCCCGGCCTCATCTTCTATATCCAGTCACCAGTGGCAGGGCCCCAGCACCTGCTGGATGCGGTGGAAGAGTTCATCGACCTCTTCCCGCTGGCCATACTGGAGCTGACCGAGCAACAGTGGCAAGACAGCAAGGTGGGCCTGCAAGCCCAGCTTAGCGAACGGGACGCCAACCTGCGCAGTCGCGGCCAGCGGCTCTGGGTCAGCATAGGCAACAAGGATCTGGGGTTTGATCAGCGGGAAAGGGTGTGCGAAGAGGTGGGCAAACTGAGCCGTGCCGATCTGGTACGCTTCATCATACAGCTGCGCTCACGCACCTCGGACAGACTGATCCTCTGCAGTTATGGCCAGGGTCACGAACACGACGAGCGCATCACGGGCCAGTTTATCGACGACCCCAAGGCGTTCAGGCTCGCCGCCAACACCTTCGAGGCCTGAAGCAGGCATTCCCGCCCATCAGCCAATCCCGCCCAATAAAAAGCCGACCCCTTGGGGTCGGCTGGAAAAACCATAACAATTGCGACCAAAGCCGCCAAAAGTGAACATGAGCGTGAAAATCAGACACTGCGTTGATGGTCGGCCGGATGGTTCAAACCAGAGCGCACCTGCCAATATCAACAGTGATTGAGAAACAGGCTCATCTTAGGCACTCCCCTCCCTTGTCACGTTGATCTATGTCAAAGGAGGTAGCAAAGAGTCGGTGACCTGCCGGTTTGTCGGCCTGGATCACGCTTTCACTTTTCAGCCGCGGCGGATCAGGCGATAGGCCACTTCATCAAAATAGGAGAGCTGACCGGAGAGTACCCTGGGGTGATCCACTTCTGCGGCACGGCCCAGCACTTCCACCCGAAAATCGCGCTCAAACAGGGTGCGCACTTCCATTTCCCCCACCGAGAAGGGCGGCTGTTTCTGCTGCTCCGGCTGATACTCCAACGTCACCAGCAGGATCTGGCCACCGGTTTCCATCAGGCGGCTCATCAGCTCCGCATACTGGCGGCGCATCTCCGTTGGCAAGGCGATCAGCGCCGCCCTGTCATAGGCCAGCCGGTAGCGACGTCCCAGCTCGGGGGCGGCAAAGAAATCCCCCTGATGGATGCGCAAGGAGCCGTGCTGATGGCACTGATAAGAGCCCAGCTCGCTGAGGGTATCGGTAAGCTGGTTTTCACTGAAAAACTGTTCGATGGCGAGCGCAGAGAGCTCGAAGCCATCGATGGGGTGCCCCAGGCCATTGAGCCAGAGCATGTCGCGGGACTTGCCGCACAGGGGCACCAGCACGGGTTCATCCTGTTGCTGGGCAGACCACCAGGATTGCAGCCAGCGATTGAAGTCTGCCTGATGAAAGCCAATCCGGTTCTCTTCCCAACGCTGATGCCAAAACGCAGCTTCCATCCTAATACCCCTGTTACCTGAAGATGCCTCAATATCACAACTTAACCCGGCGCACGCAAGCCTTGCGCCGAACCGACGGGTGATTTTTGCCAGACAAACGATTGCAAAACCAAAAAGGACCGCCAGGCCCCTTTTCTGACATCTTTATGTCATAAGGATGTGATGGGTGATCGGCAGCCTCACCAAAATAACGTACGCTGACATGCCAACTGGTCGCGCAGGCTCAGGCACAGACGGACTCGGCGACCATCATGGCCGCCACTGCCGTTATCCTGGCCGAGATCTGCGCGAACGAGGGGCGCTGCGACACCTGTTCGCAGAGGCATGCCCGAGCCAGCAGGGCAAGATCCTGCAGTGCCTCGCTCTGTGGCTGGCAGCGTGCCAGCAACTCGTCCAGCAGGCACCCAAAGGCTCTCACCTCTATCCGCTCCAGCCCCTCGGCCAGCACGCATTCCGTGCGGTCGTAGCAAGAGGCAGCGCCAAAATCGCCGAGCAGCACCTGACCCTTCCCTTGTAAGGAGTGCAGTATGTTATGGCCATAGAGATCGCCGTGCATGATACCTCGCTCATGCAGATGCCCCGCGGCAGCCGCTATGCCCTGCGCCATGGCGAGCACAGTGGCCGGGGTGAACGACAGCCCTGCCGGATAGACGTCGCGGGTGCAGGAGTCCAGGCTCGGCGGGCCTGCCAGATTGGCAAACTTGGGATCTATCAGCTCCATCACCAGCGCCGGCATGCCGGAGGGGTGATCCGCCACCTTCCCCAGCACCCTGATCAGGTTGGGATGGGTGCCAGCCGCCAGCGACGCCGCCATCTCGCAATGGGGCAAGCCATCGCTGGTCACAGCCCCCTTGAACAACTTGACCGCCACCGCCTGCGACTCATCACCCTGCAATCCACCGCAAGTGATGCGGGTGGCACTGTGGATCACGCCAGAGGCCCCCTGCCCCAGCAACTCACCCAACTCAAGCGCCAGCCACGGCACTGTGGCGATATGAGCCACATAATCCACATCGATGGCCCGCGCCTCCTCCCTCTCGCTAAAAGGGTTGCCGGAATAGGCGAGCCAGGAAAGGCGCGGCAGCGCCATCAGCCAGTCGGGGAAGCGCTCAATGCGGTTGGCGGCGATGCGCAGCAGCTCCAGATTGCGGCAATTGGCAAGGCTGGCAGGCAGCTCACGCAGGCGATTGCCCGCCAGCATCAGCTTTTGCAGGGCGGCGCACTGACCCAACGCATCGGGCAACTGTTCGATGGCGTTGTCGGTCAGGATCAGCCAGCGCAAGCCCACTGGCAGCGACGCGGCGGGGACTGTGGAAATCTGGTTGGCCTTGAAGCCCACCATGGTGAGTGCCGGGCAGCGCCCCAGCACCTCGGGCAGCACGGTAAAGCGATTCTCGGAGCAGAAGATGATGCGCAGTTTGCTGAAACCGGCCAGCTCGTCAGGGAGCGAGCTTAGCTGGTTGCCGGTCAGATCCAGCACCTCAAGCGTCTCTTTAAGGCTCAGGATTTCGGGTGGGAACTCCGTCAGATTTTCACAAAGCTTCAGATGGCGGGCGCCGCACAGTTCACCCGCGCGCAGCTGTTCCAGAGTATGCATAACCGTTTCTCAATCCTGATCATCTGCCTGATGGCGTAGCCAGCCATCAGCGCGCGCCGAACCTGCATCCGGCGGTTTTAAAGGGGGGGATTATAAAGAATTTGCATAGCACATACATCGCTTGTTTCGTTGCTGATGCAGCCTATCTCGCGGAACACGAATATGGTAGTAATCTGAGCCGAGACACATGAAATATATTTCCGTGTAAAACCCAGCCTTATAAAAATAAGGCAAACGCTGTGACAAATAATGCATTTAATATAAAAATGCTTCAGTTTTCATGCATCAAAATATAAAGCCACTCTTTATTTTTTCTGTATAAAAGAAAATACAAAAATACTATATCCTTAGTAAGTCTAGACATTTAAATCGCTCAAAAAGATTAATTAATCTCTTCATTTTTTCTTTACACTCATTAGTGTCGACTTTATCTGAGTTCATAATCGCTGCTTGTTTATCTAATAACATTTCAAAAACACGGGCGGCCTTTTCCTTCACAATACGCCGCTTCCTAACATATACTCTATTAGTACGATTCAACAGCAATTTACGAACCATATAATCGCCAGGCCCATTACTATCTATTGAGATGACGACCCCATCATCATCCACTGCTATATATTTTGAAATATCGTCCTGAAATCTATCAATATACCCTAGCCTGGATTTAAATGTCACCCCATCAATGGTATTGATGCATCCTTTCCAATCATTTGTTTTTAATACATTACATTTTTGGCAAGAGAGATGAAGATTGTAAGGATGGATTTTCAATATTCCTCCAAATTTATTTGAAAATACATCCATAGGTCTGAAATGATCTAACGAAAAGCGTTCACCACCACATTCATCAATACGGGCATCACAATATACACATCTAAATTGGCAATCCTTGCTTATATTGTTATAATTTTTTTCACAATTATAAGTCGCATAAAAGCCACCTTCTTCTTTATAGTAAGCTGCTATATCTTGCCGGACTAAGACAGGATAATAGAAATTATTTATCATCATCACCCCTTAATTCTGAAAATATTGCATCTAACTCATCTGATGCCTTTTTTAGCTCACAGAGTGACTTTTCACTAATAATTCCTTCACTAGAGATATTTTTTATCCTAGACAGGTCTAAAGCTTTAAACTCCTCGAGCTCTTTTTCAGATAGAGTAGAGAAAATTGACTTTTCAAGCAAAAATTCAAATCTCTGTGCTTGCTGTGACTTTATATCTTTATAAGTGTTAATATGACGAATAAATCGTTTTGTTAGATCACCTTCATCTTTATCAAGATCCCAATCATTTTTATCAATAACAAATTCAATGTCACCCAGATACTTATCTACTTCATCAGAGTAGCTAGTTAAAATATAAATAGGGATTTTTGAATCAAACATCCTAATTTTTTCAACCAACTCCACACCAGTGTAAGAGGCGATTCCAGAATGCTTCAGCTTTTCATCAATGAAGTAAGTAACCTTATCGGGTATCTTATTTAAAACTTGAATCATATTATCTAACGAAGACTCGACATCTAAGCACAGAATTTCAAATTCATCTGAAAACATGATACCCATAGATAACTTATAAGTTGCTCTAATATCGCTATCGTCGTCAATGAAAATTATTGTGTTCATTTATTTATCCTGCAGAACTTCAATGTAAAAACCAGCCCCACCCAAATCTGAATATTGCTGAGCAGTTATTGTACCCGATGGCATATGTTCCTCCACTTGGTTTTTAATTATTGACAACCCCATTCCGGTACCTATGGAATTACCTTTCCTATCAATTTTACGACTATGCATCGGTAAGAAAATCGTATTTTCTTGCCCAGTTTCTAAACCACATCCAGAATCCATAAATGCTAATCTTAGTCGAGTACCACCAACACGTTCAAAAACAATTTTAATCTTTCTTTCATCTTTTTGAGTATCTTCTAATGCCCACGTCGCGTTAGTTATCAAGTTTATTGCGATACTTTCCCAATCAATTTCAAATGAGCGAACATTAAAATCCTCTTCTGCAATTTTTAAAAACTCAATATCACATTGGATTCCCATTTTAGAGAATGTTGCAGACATCATACCACAAACATATTTGAAAATTTTTGGCACATTAACTTTTGAACGAGTCCGTTTATCAGGTTTAATATTATTAATTGCTAACTTAGAAAATGTATCAACGTATTGCGCTCCAGTTATCATGAGGTCAGTTACGCTAATAAGTTGATCATAATCTATTGTCTCACCTGCCACTTGTGCGCGTTTAATCAAGCTCTTAAGTGTCTTAGAGTTGGTTAACGCTAACGCTGAATGCGTGCGAATTTCATGTCCAAAACTAACAGTTAACACGCCAAGAGAAGCAAGATTAGATAGAGTATCCTTTTCTCCTTCTAACTTCTTACGTTCTTTTTCCAAATGCAAATAATAATCATCAAGTGCTTTTTGGTGAGAAATTTTAGCTCTCTCTAACTCACGCAACTTTTGATTAAGAATCTGAGCAGGAGGTATTTTTTTTCCTTTTCTTTTGGTCTTTTTTGAGAACGTTTTAATTTCATCAATTGCCCCCTTGAGCTCAGAGTCCTTCTCTTTTATTATCCTTTCTAATTCTGCTGCAAGGTCAGTATATTCATCAGCACGGGCATCTTTTGTTGCAAGGACTTCAAATGAAGAAATTATTTTCAGGATAAAAGTACGCAGTTGCAAATAAGCTTCATTCTCTACGATACCCTCTCTATTAGCTTGATCATTAAGAATGGAATTAGTAGTTTTTGAAATACTAACCGCGCCAATTATTTGATTGGGAGCAATTCGGAAGCCACCTTGCTTGATCCCACCTGGACTGGAGGATTTTCGATAACCTAAGTCTAACCAATCCCCTTTTCCAGTAGGTTCACCATAGGGCCTGACACGAAAATCATCACGGTAAATACGAACGCCTCTGTTCAATTCCATAAACCTTGACCAGTTTATAGCTGACATATCTACCTTAGACAAAAATTCTTTTTTCCTAACCATATAATGGAATTCAAATTTTAATGGCCCAAATAATGGCTTATCGCCTTGTTTTGAAATCCAGTTTTTCCAAGGGGTTGGTATTTGCTCTATCAACTCTCCTGTTGAATTATTTTTAAAAGAAAGTTTAACTTTGTTGTTATAATCAACTACTGCTTTTACTTCCCAACTGGCGGCTTTTAGTAATTCTTGTGTATCAACAACCTCTGCTGGAAACGCAATATTGTTAATTACCCTATGAATAGTAATAGAAAAATCATTAGCTGATCTATAAGGGGATATTAAAAGCCTTAACTCTTGTTTTAAATCTTCAATAAAATCAGAACACCAATTATCTTTAAGTCCAATCAATACCATATAGGTACCAGAATCATCTACGGAAGAAAATATATTTCCGTACTTACTTGATAATGGCAAGTCTTGCTCGTAAATATCATGCTGAATCGAAGATATAGAGGTATTTGTTCCTTCATATTTTCTCCAATCAACAATTAGCTGTATAACTGAACTACTTCCCTTTTTTTTGGTATATAAAACAACTTTTTTACTCAGTCTATCTAAACCAAGTCGCCCTAAGCCTTTTGCGCCAGTTAAGATTCTTTTTTTATTTAATGAAAACTCTACACCATTCTTATAGTCTGTACCAATTTTGAGCCAATGTTCATAGATTGTTTCTGCATCCATACCATTTCCATCATCTCTAATAACTAATGTGGAAATAGCTGGGGACTCTCTTAAAAAGAATTCAACATGCACACTTTCAGCATCAGCATCATATCCATTTTTGATGAGCTCTGACACTGCTACTGTTGAACTTGAAATACTCTCTCTGCCGAGTTGCATAGGAACACGAGCTGAAAGATCAAATGGTCTTTTACCTAAATACCTACGCGCCATGATTTATGCACCTTCAACAAATGGAATATCTTTTATCACACCAATGGTTAAGTGACGTAACCGTATACGTTCATTCAAAAAATCATTTGTCTGCTGACTCTGCAAGACTCGCATAAGCTTTTTGCACGTATTTACTTTACCATCCTTCGGTGTAACTACAATCAAGTGATTTTCTATCGCAACAGGCTCTTTCAAATTTATGAGTGTAGCTGACGCCCTACTCTTATCTGATGGACTAGATGTTCTTTTAATAACAACAAAGGGTGGTTTTAACACAGTGCCAGAAAATTTTCTTTGCTCTACTGCTGATTTCACCACTTCCCACTTAGGACAATTCTTAGGATAAAAATATGCATATTCATTTCCCTCTTCAGGGTCACGATAGGAAACTAATGGACCAGTCCTGACATCAAAGTAATCAGCGATAGATGCGTGTATGTTGATTGCACGATGCCATTGCATGTTTCCTATGCAGCTCTGTTTTATTCCCGACAATAAAAATACATCAACATCAGTTTTACTATTAAATCGCCCCCAAATTTTTACATGCCCATTCATTGAGCTTGAAACAAATTGTCTAAAATCACTATATCTACTACCGGAACGAAGAACATCTGGCAATATAGCGCTTATTAGGCAGTTTTTAGGTAACACCCGCAAGTACTTGTCAAATAAAATACCGGCTGCATTTACTCCTCCTTCTTTCCAATAATTCTCTTTTGGAGAAGACCAAATAGTAAAGGGGGGATTCATGATAACATGAGTAACAGTTTCAATTTCCTCAGAATTAATTGTCAATGCATCCTTTACATATATATTCGAAAGAAAATCAAACGCCTCTTCAAGTCCACAGTTCTGTTCAACACCTCTATTTATGGCTTCGATGACAATGCGAATTTTTGCTGCTTCGATAAAGTGTGGATGGATGTCAAATCCCCACAACACTTCTCCCCATTCTTTCAACGTTTCAGACAATGTTGCCTCTACCCCAAGTTTTCTGGATGCTTCAATAAGCAAGTTACCAGCACCACATGTAGGGTCCAAAACAATTGATTTCAAAGTAATTGGTTTATTGAAAGATGATATTGCTTTTGATGCTAAATCTTGGCCAGTAAAGAAACTCCCAGCCTCCCGCATTTCGTCAATTGATAATAACTTTCGTAATACTGCATCAATGTCATCTAGATCAACTGAATTTCTCAACTGTTCTTTATCTGAAGAATGTAGAAATTCGCGCATTGCAACATTATGTGAAATCAAGGTGTTCATAGTAACTGTTCTGCAGAAATTTCCCCTATAATACCATGAATATAAATATTGCTCCATACACAAAAAAAGTCATAACCCATTGATATTTATGAACTTTAAATATGTAACACAGGTTTTTATCTGCAGGATCATTTTTGAACTTAGCCACCTAAGTTGTTCTCTCTTTGTCACAGGAATGTTGAGGAAGCAGAATCTAATGCATCAGATAATAAATCTGACACCATCGTCTGTAATTCTAGTTCTCTCGTATTTAATCCCTTTATCTACAGGAACTACTTGTCGAAATAGTCGTCAAATTATTTGTAAAACACGCACCAAATATCATACTGAATGGTATAAGCCCAGAACAAATATTAACACGGAAACTTTCCCAGATAATGCATCTATCATAATTATCCTACCACCGACAGTGTGAACTTTGTTCCCCTCAGAAAACCGCCGGAACCGAGTTCAATAGATCTGAAATGCCAAACCGACCGCTATCACTCTAAACTCAAAAAGAGCGTTAATGCCACATCTGTGGCAGTTCACCCAACCTCTACTCAGACCATATATCTATCATGCAACCACATTCATAAATGCCCGATTACACTCTGCTAACCCAATTCCGCGAAGCGGCATCAAGTCACTACAATTGGGAATACAATTTCCCGCAAAGGCCAGAAATAAGAAATACGCCCGAGGGCGTATTTCTTATTTCTGGGTGTTGGGGACAACCGGTTGGAGGCTACCTCCCCGCCCCGCCCCCAATCAGATTGGGGTAATGGAGGTGATATGGGCATCCCCGTCCAGTGATTTGAAGATCTGCACCACGGCTTCGCCATGGATCGGTTTGGCAAGCGGCACTGTGCTCTTGCACTTGAAGCGGTAGTTGGTGCCGGCCACCACCTGGGTGCAGACTTCAAAGGGTACGTACTGCACCCCGACAAATCCTTTCAGCGCCTGGTCAAATACCGCCTGATCCTCGGCGGTCAGCTTGTGATATGCGGTCCATCCACCCACCAACACTGCTTGTTCTGACATAACAAACCCTCCGTGATTTCTTGTCCCTACTCGTATGGCTGTTCGGGTTCCGCCCCGTTGATTCAAGTGGTTGCTGGTCTCCACTGGGGTGACATACCGAGAAAGTTCAATGGTATGACGATGGGCCATCTTGCGCTGGTTAACGCGCCTGTTGGCCCTCCCCTTGCCACGATCGCCGCCTCACAGCACCGGTCTCAATTGGCATGGCAGAGCCTAGTACCGGATCCGCAAAGCGCCTCTGTCATATCTGACAGGGGCGAAGAGGTCCAAAAGCGGCTAATGAGCAGAAAATTGAGGCGCAAACGATTGGAAAAAGAAAAGACGCCGCAAGGGCGTCTTTTTTGCATTTTTATGCTCGAAGGGCAGAAGGGCGCGAGCCGCTTATTCCCATTCGATAGTTGCAGGCGGCTTGCCGGAGACGTCGTACACCACGCGGGAGATGCCATTGATCTCGTTGATGATGCGGTTCGACACGTGACCCAGGAAGTCGTACGGCAGGTGGGCCCAGTGGGCGGTCATAAAGTCGATGGTTTCGACGGCGCGCAGGGCAATGACCCAGTCATATTTGCGACCATCGCCCATGACGCCGACGGAGCGCACCGGCAGGAAGACGGCGAATGCCTGGCTGACCTGGTTGTAGAGGTCGGCCTTGCGCAGCTCTTCGATAAAGACGGCATCGGCGCGGCGCAAGATATCGCAGTACTCTTTCTTCACTTCGCCAAGGACGCGCACACCCAGACCCGGGCCCGGGAAGGGGTGACGGTAGAGCATGTCGTAGGGCAGACCCAGCTCCAGACCGACACGGCGCACTTCGTCCTTGAACAGCTCGCGCAGCGGCTCCACCAGA
The DNA here is from genome assembly GCF_029237345.1 of Aeromonas sp. 2HA2. Classification (NCBI taxonomy): domain Bacteria; kingdom Pseudomonadati; phylum Pseudomonadota; class Gammaproteobacteria; order Aeromonadales; family Aeromonadaceae; genus Aeromonas; species Aeromonas sp. 2HA2. The sequence continues at coordinate 46,088 of NZ_JAACGB010000004.1, forward strand.
CCCATCTTCATCTCGGCCGGCAGGCCGCCGACGTTGTGGTGGGACTTGATGACGTGGGCCTTGCCGGTCTTGCTGGCGGCCGATTCGATCACATCCGGATAGATGGTGCCTTGCGCCAGCCAGCGGGCATTTTTCAGCTTCTTGGCTTCGTCGTCGAACACTTCGACGAAGACGCGGCCGATGATCTTGCGCTTGGCTTCCGGCTCAGCTTCACCTGCCAGGGCCGAGAGGAAGCGCTCTTCGGCTTCGACCTTGATGATGTTCAGACCAAAATGATCGCCAAACATCTCCATCACCTGCTCACCCTCGTTCAGGCGCAGCAAACCATTGTCGACGAAGACGCAAGTCAGGCGATCGCCGATGGCACGGTGTACCAGCATGGCAACCACGGAGGAGTCCACGCCACCGGAGAGACCCAGGATCACTTCATCTTCACCCACCTGCTCGCGGATGCGGGCAACGGCGTCGTCGATGATGGTGGCCGGGGTCCACAGGCATTCGCAGCCGCAGATGTCCTTGACGAAGTGCTCCAGCATGCGGGCACCCTGACGGGTGTGGGTCACTTCCGGGTGGAACTGCACGCCGTAGAAGTGCTTGGACTCACAGGCCATGGCGGCATGGGGGCAGGTGGCAGTCTGGGCTATGGTGGTGAAGTCGGCCGGGATGGCGGTGACCTTGTCGCCGTGGCTCATCCAGACGTCCAGCAGCGCATTGCCGTTGGGGGCGATGGCATCTTCGATGCTGCGCAGCAGGGCATTGGTCTGGCCCAGCACTTCAACCTGGGCATAACCGAATTCACGTTCGGTGGAGGATTGCACCTTGCCACCCAGCTGCTCGGCCATGGTCTGCATGCCGTAGCAGATGCCGAACACAGGCACGCCGGCATTGAACACATACTCGGGGGCACGGGGGCTGCCAGCCTCTGTCACGGACTCGGGGCCGCCGGAGAGGATGATGCCGCTCGGATTGAATTCGCGGATCTGCGCTTCGGTCACGTCCCAGGCCCACAGTTCGCAGTAGACGCCGATTTCACGGACACGGCGGGCGATAAGCTGGGTGTACTGGGAACCGAAATCCAGGATCAGGATACGGTGCTGGTGAATGTCTTTAGTCATTTTATTCCTGCATCAGGCTGATGTTGTAACAAAAGGCTCGGGGATAAAAACTGGTGGAGAAACGGGGCCGCAGCCCCGTTTTATCAGCCCATCCGATAGTTGGGGGCTTCTTTGGTAATGGTCACATCGTGGACGTGGGACTCTTTCATCCCGGCGCCGGAGATGCGCACGAACTCGGCCTTGGTGCGCATGTCATCGATGGTGGCGCAGCCGGTCAAACCCATGGAGGAGCGCAGGCCGCCCATCTGCTGGTGAATGATCTCTTTGAGGCGGCCCTTGTACGGCACGCGCCCTTCGATCCCTTCCGGCACCAGTTTGTCAGCGGCGTTGTCGGTCTGGAAGTAACGGTCGCTGGAGCCCTTGGACATGGCGCCCAGAGAACCCATGCCACGGTAGGACTTGAAGGAGCGGCCCTGATAGAGCTCGATTTCGCCCGGCGCTTCTTCAGTACCGGCGAACATGGAGCCCACCATGACGCAGCTGGCGCCAGCGGCGATGGCCTTGGCCACGTCACCGGAGAAGCGGATGCCGCCATCGGCAATCACGGGCACGCCAGTGCCTTCCAGCGCGTCAACGGCGTCGGAGATGGCGGTAATTTGGGGGACACCGACACCGGTCACGATGCGGGTAGTACAGATGGAGCCAGGGCCGATACCCACCTTGACGGCATTGACGCCAGCGGCGACCAGCGCCAGGGCACCAGCGGCGGTTGCCACGTTGCCACCTATGATTTGCAGCTCAGGATAGGCATCGCGGGTCGCCTTGATGCGATCCAGCACACCCTGGGAGTGGCCATGGGAGGAGTCAATCAGCAGCACGTCCACTCCAGCTTCCACCAGGGCGGCGACGCGCTCTTCGTTGCCGGCACCGGCACCGACGGCAGCACCGACGCGCAGGCGACCGCGCTCGTCTTTACAGGCGTTCGGCTTGCGTTCGGCTTTCTGGAAGTCTTTGACGGTGATCATGCCCTTGAGTTTGAAATCGGCGTTGACCACCAGCACCTTCTCGATACGGTGCTTTTGCATCAGGGCAACCACCTCTTCACGAGGAGCCCCTTCACGCACGGTCACCAGACGATCTTTCTGGGTCATGATCTGTTCGACTGTCTGGGAGAGATCGATCACGAAGCGCACGTCGCGGCCGGTGATGATACCGACCAGCAGGTTGCCCTCGGTCACGACCGGGTAGCCGGCGAAGCCGTTCTTGTGGCTCAGTTCCTTGACCTGGGCAATGGTCATGTCAGGGCGTACTGTGACGGGGTCAGTGACCACGCCGCTCTCGTACTTCTTGACCTTGCGCACTTCTGCAGCCTGCTGCTCGATGGACATGTTCTTGTGGATAAAGCCAATGCCCCCTTCCTGGGCCAGTGCGATAGCCAGACGGGCTTCGGTCACTGTGTCCATGGCAGCGGAAATCATGGGGATATTCAAGCTGATAGAGGATGTCAGCTGGGTACGCAGATCGGCAGTATTGGGAAGAACATCGGAGTGGGCGGGAACCAACAGTACATCGTCGAAGGTTAACGCTTCTTTGGCAATCCTGAGCATGGCAATATCTCACCGTTGAGGAAGTGGGGGTGTAAAATATTGCCGACGAAGTTTACTCACCGATTGGTCACTGGTAAAGAAGTTTTTTGAATTTTTTATGGCGTAGCCCGTGTTTGACGTGCCAAGGGGCCAAAAAACCAAGATTATCAGTCCTAAAAGGGCACTTTGGGGGCAGAAGAGTTGCCCGACTGCTGTTTTATGCAAAAAGCGCCCGACGACTTTTTCTTGCCAACGGCTGCGCCCCCTTCCCCACTCCAGTCCCTCAACGGCATCCCTCCCCTCGCAAACCGGAGCATGAGCCGACAACACAAGATCCTCATCGCCCATACCTGAATACGATTGTGAATATATCGCTCAATATCCATTTAAAATAATGACCATCAGCTGTCGCTATCTATCACTGGACCCTCATTGATTATCTTTGACAAGATAGACAACAAAATAAACGCTATTTTTGATGTTCAAAAAGCCATCAAATAAACAAATCTAAAAACTCTCACCAGAATATTTAAACGCCTTAGCTTGCTCATGGAAAATAGAACTAAAAATAGAGGGGTTTAATTTATTTTATAATTTCACCTGACCCCTCTCGCGTCCTTTTATTCCAGCATTCGCTCTGAACAGGCCACCTGATCGACGCTGAAACGTGCACCACATGATTAAAACGCGATTGATAATAGTTATTGTTTGAGGTGCTGAGTATGGGGCATGCTGCCGCCATTGGAGCCTGCTTTCAGGGCTTAACGCACACTTTTGAGTATCAATATCCGGAGGATAGAGAAGTGATGGAGGCTTGTAATCCGAGGCCAGCGCTGACCGCTGACAACCCTGGTTCGGTCCGCCTGTGTTGCCTTGCCATCACTGTCGTCTTGCACCTGGCTGTTTTGTGGCTGATATATGAAAACCGCCCCGCAGCCATCACTCCCCCCCTGCCGCTGACCCTGTCTGCCCGCTGGGTCGGCGATGCCAGCGTCAATGACTCACCGGCCAAAGCGGCAGCGGCGGCAATCCCAGCTCAAGCTGTCGTAAAAAAACCGATACCCGCCCAAAAGCAGGCAGTTCAAAAACCGGCCAGCAAGCCCATTCCCAAACCGGCCCCCAGAGTACCCAGACCGCCAACCCCCAAGGCCACTCCAATTGCCAAGGCAGAACCGGTCGCGGCGCCCTCGGCCTCCGCCACGCCGGCGGCTGCCAATGCCCCACAAGGCGACAGTGGCAGTGCGCCGGTCAAGTCCCAACAGAGCGGCAGCGGGGCTGGCAGCAGCGCACCCATCGCTCGTGATCCGCGGTTGAACAACCCTGAGCCACCCTACCCCTATGAATCCAGAAGAAGGGGTGAGGAGGGGCGCGTCATCCTGAAGGTACGGGTGGCAGCCGATGGCACCGCCTCCTCGGTAGAAGTAGATAAAAGCAGCGGTTATCGTCGGCTGGATATGACGGCACGCCGGACCGTCAGTCGCTGGCGCTTTATTCCCGCCAAACAAAACAATGCGGCCGTCGAGGGCTGGGCAAAGGTCACCATCATTTTTAAATTAAGGGCTTGAATATGGATCAGGAAATTGCAAACAACGGGATGGGCGTCGCCCATCTGCTCAGTCAAAATACCGGCGTGGGGCTGCTGCCATTCATTTTGCTGGTATTGATGTCCCTCGGCACCTGTTATTACACCCTGCTGAAAATAGTGCTGGGTCAACGCGAGCGCCGCCTCAACGCACAATTCGTGACCCGCTTCTGGCAGCACGAAAGCGTGCAGGATATGGAGCGCCAGCTGGCCCATCTCCCGCCGCAGGAGGCTTATGGCAGAGTGACCAGTGCGGCGCTGGCTGCGGTAACGCTGCTGAACCGGGCCGATGAACGGGCTGTGTCGCTCAAGCTGGGTTCACCGGATGAGTTTTTACTGCGAGCACTGCGCCAGGCCATTACCCATGAGCGGGTACGGCTGGAACGGGGCCTGGCCTTCCTCGCCTCGGTAGGTTCGGCAGCCCCCTTTATCGGGCTGTTCGGTACCGTCTGGGGTATCTATCATGCGTTGCTGGCCATAGGTGCGGCAGGCCAGAGCAGCCTGGACAAGGTGGCAGGCCCCGTGGGTGAAGCCCTGATCATGACGGGATTTGGCCTCGCTGTCGCCCTGCCGGCTGTGCTGATCTACAACTTCTTTGTACGGCGCAATCGCCTCAAGCTAGCCGCGCTCGAGGCCTTTGCCTACGACCTGTTTGCCCTGCTGGTGACGGGCTTTGAGCAGGCCCCCTCCAACGTGACCCAGCTGACCGAGCGGGAAGCCAAGAAGGGGCACGGGTAATGGCATTTGGCAAATTGTCGGACGACGGAGACGATCAGCCCCTCTCCGAGATCAACATGATCCCCATGATCGACGTCATGCTGGTGCTGCTCATCGTCTTCATGATCACGGCCCCCCTGCTCACCAATGCGGTCAAGCTCGAGCTGCCGGAGGCCAGCAGCCTGCTCAATCAGCCGGAGAAGGAGGACATCACCCTCGCCATCGATGGCACCGGCAAGATCTACTGGAACGACAAGGAGGTCGATGAGGCCGCCCTGCTCGCCCAGATGGAGACTGCCGGCAAGGCCGAGGGGGAGCTGCCCGAGATCCAGCTGCGCATCGACAAGCGGGTCGAGTACGGCATCATAGCCAGGGTGATGGCGCAGGCGTCCCAGCATGGATTGCACAAGATTGCCTTTGTCAGTCAGCCTGACGGCAAGTGAGGGGACAGAGGAGGGTCATGTCAGAAGCAGGGGCCAGATAGCGGCTCCTGCCGCGCGCCGGGTTAAGACAGCGGCCATCGTCTTATCCCGGCGCAGCCAGGGCAGACAACAGATATGCCATTGAACCCATATACCCTATCCAGTATGGCGACAGGCCGTGAGCCGCGGGTCTTTGCCATCCCCCCCCATCTCAACAACACCAAGCCAGTAACAACAACCCTTGCCCTCCTCTTTGCCGCTGCACACCCGACCACCTGATATTTCCCGCGAACCAACCCCCATCGAACCGGTTATTTCCGGCCAAGCATTCGCAGCAAGGTAAGGTCTTTATCCAGCAGGTGATGTTTTAACGCCCCGACAATATGCACCAGCAACAGGGCCAGCATGATATAGGGCAAGTAAACATGGACGGCATGGGCAATATCCCGAATGGATTCACTGTATGGGATCACATTGTCTGGCTCATTGAGATCTGGATTCATCGGGATAATAAACCAGCCAAACAGGGCAACACCACGCCCGGCCGCGCCGGAATAGCAGAGACCCGAAACCGGAATAAGCAGGGTCGAAACAAGCAATCCCCAATGGATCGCCTTGGCAGCCAATGCCTCGTAAGCGGGATATTGGCGAACTGGCGTCGGCCACCCTTTGCCAAGACGGATAATGGCGCGTGGCAGGATCAATAGCAGTGCAATGACCCCCAGAGATTTATGCAGGGCGTAGAGATCCCATATTTCAAATTTCACCATCAAATAACCCAGCAGGGTCAAGCCAATCATCAGCAAGGCAACCGACCAGTGCAGCAAACGGGTCGTCAAACTTAACGGGATCGAGCAATTCATGAGCTACTCCAAACAGGGTTGTTGATCACACGCAGCCACAGCCGGTGGTGTTGCAGATATCAGTGGCATCGAGACGATACCGCAAGATGTACAGCTGCTGCGGTCGCTGGCAATCTTGCCGGAAAACATACTACTCGCCCCCATGGCCAAGCGCGTTTCCAATCTTGCTCTTCTGCCGCTTGCTCTTGGCAGATGACCCCTCTCTTTGCAAAGACATGTCACCACTGCCATCCTTCGCTCCCGCCCCCCGTTTCGGGTTAAGATAGCGGCCATCGTTTTATCCCGGCGCAGCCGGAGCAGACCAGAGGTGCGCCATTGAACCGATATACCCCATCAAGTGCGGCGAACGGCCGCGAGCAGCAGGTCTTTACCGTCACCCGCCTCAACAGCGCCGTGCGCATGATCCTGGAGCAGGATCTGGGGCTGGTGTGGCTGACGGGGGAGCTCTCCAATCTGGCGATGCCAAGCTCGGGCCACTGGTACTTCTCGCTAAAAGATCTGGGCGCCCAGGTACGCTGCGCCATGTTCAAGGGTAACAACCGCCGGGTGGCGTTTCGCCCGCAGGATGGCATGCAGGTGCTGGTGCAGGCGAGGGTCTCCCTTTATGAGCCCCGCGGCGACTATCAGCTGATCATCGAATCGATGCAACCCGCTGGCGACGGCGTGCTGGCCCTGCGCTTTGAAGAGCTCAAGCGCCGGCTAGGGGCAGAAGGATTGTTTGACGAGGGCCGCAAACGGCCGTTACCTCGCGAACCGCGCGCCGTGGGGCTGGTTACCTCCGCCACCGGCGCCGCCCTCCACGACATGCTGACCGTGCTCAAGCGCCGCGCACCGGATCTCCCCGTCTTCATCTACCCGACCCAGGTGCAGGGCAGCGCCGCCATCAGCCAGATCGTCGCGGCCATTGCCTTGGCCAACCGCCGCGCCGAGGTGGACGTGCTGATCGTCGGTCGTGGCGGCGGCTCATTGGAAGATCTCTGGTGCTTCAACGAAGAGGTGGTAGCGCGCGCCATCGCCAACTCTGCCATTCCGGTGATCAGCGCTGTGGGCCATGAGGTAGATGTCACCATCAGCGACTTTGCCGCTGATCTTCGCGCCCCCACACCATCGGCTGCCGCCGAACTGGTGGCACCGGATCAAAGCGCTCGCGCCCAGCGCCTCGCCCACCTCTGGCAGCGGCTGGTGCAGGCGATAAATCGCCACCAAACCGCAGCCCGCCACGGCTTTGTGCTGCTGCAAAAGCGGCTCGACCATCAGGATCCCAAACGCCGACTGGAGCAGCAATCCCAACGTCTCGACGAGCTCTCCGCCCGCTTGCAGCAACTGCTGAACCAGCGGCTGCATCAGGGGGAGCGGCGTCTCGCCAACCTCGAACTTCGCCTGCAGGCCAAAAGCCCGGAGCGGCTGCTGGCCGCTGGCAAGCGCCGCCACCAACTGGCGCAAGAGCGACTGCATGCACTGATCGCCAAGCGCCAGGATCAGGCCAGCCATCGCCTCGCCATGCTGACTGCCCGCCTCGACGGCGTAAGCCCGCTCGCCACCCTGGGGCGCGGTTACTCCATCACCCGCACCCAGAGCGGCGACGTGATCAACCGCGCGGCTCAGGTGAACGCCGGGCAAACTCTGGTCACCACGCTGGCGGAAGGGCACTTGCAGGTACGGGTAGAAGAAGTGCACAACCGATAACTGAACACGGGGGCGCTTTGCAGCGCCCCCGTTTCATCCCCTTCCCTTTCGTTGACGCCTGTCCGTCACACCAGTGAGTGGCGCACCATGTCGGCAGGAGCCGGCACCGCATCAGATCCCGCCAGCGGATTGAGTTGCAAGTACTCGAACAAGCCCGCCTGCAGATTGACGTTCCAGAAACGCCCCGCCAGGGTCAACACAAGCTTGTCCTCCGTCAGCGCCGCCAGCCCGTGCAACTGCCAAGCCTGAAAGAGCGGCAGCAGATGGGCCCTCAGCGGCGCGGGCAGGCGATCCAACGCCAACCTGCCGCTGTCGAGGGCACCGCGCAGCAGGCCGTCCGTGAGCGCATTGGGGTTCTGCCCCATCACCATGCCTGGCGCTCGCACACCGCCAGCCAGCGCCTCGTGCCAGAGGGCCAGATCCCGGCCATACATGAGGCCATGGCCATGCACGCTGCCTCCGGCCCCCGCCCCGAAGGGAAGGATCTCGGCACCGCGCTTGGCCATCTGGTTGTAGCGGCTCTGCTCGGCCTCATTGCGCCGCCAGTGGCTGCAGGAGAGCCGCTGCCAGCCGCCCTGCTCCAGCGTCTGGGCACCGTAGGCATACATGGCGGCCCGTTGCTGACCATCGGCCGCCCAGCCCAGTTTGCCGCTCGCCTCGGCCCGCTCGAGGTTGGTACCCGCCATGGGGATGAGCTGATAGAGATCCACGCCCTGTACCCCGCTTGCCATCACATCCGCAATATCCTGGCGCCACACGGCATCATCCTGACCCGGCAGACCGAAGATGAGATCCGCCACTATTACGGCCGCATCATCTTGGGTCAGCTCGCCGAGACGGGCCAGCAGGGTCTGCCTGTCATCGAAGCGGGCCGCCTGCTGGCGCACCCGGGTGTCAAAACTCTGTACCCCGAACGAGAAGCGGTTGAAGCCCCCCTCCAGCGCTATCTGCCACTTGTCATCATCAAAACCGTTGAGGCGCCCTTCCAGGGTCACCTCGGCATCCAGGGTCAGTGGAAAGCGTTGAATCGCCCTGGCCAGCCTCGCCAGATCCTCGAGTGCCATGTCGGTCGGCGTGCCACCCCCCACATAGACAGCCGAAAAGGGTCTGCTTTGGGCCAAGGGAGTATCCGCTGCCCGGTTCAGGCTGTCGCACAAGGCGGCCATATAGCGGCTCATGCGCGCCGGATTGACGCCATTTTCGAAGAAATTGCAGAAGCTGCAGCGCTTTCGGCAAAACGGAACATGGATGTAAAGCGCACGCTCATCGGCCTGGCTCCCTTGCTGCCACCAGGCTTGCCAGCCTGCATCGTCGAGGGAAAAGGGACGAATGCCGCCCCGGCTGGCGTGGGCAGAGGTTTTGGCGCTGAAGGCAAACTTGAGAGGATCCGGCGTAGAGAGTCCGGTCATGGTCGGGGTCAGGTGTAATGTCATCGCTGGCTGGTTACCGCATGGAAATAATGCAAATGATAACCACTATCAATTAATACTCAGTTTGTGCTGGATCAAACCAATCTCATCCAACTCACCTTTGCTACTCACTATTAACCTCTATCATGGATCCAGTTAACAGATAATTTACTCAAGATGAGGTAGGGTGTGCCGATAGAGAACCATCTCCCCCTCCCTGACGAGCGAGCGTGGGGAGAGTCGCCCACCATTGACGATCGCCCACCTGCGCATGGACCAGCTAACTATGCAAAACCTGTCACTAAACTGGAAAATTTTTCTCCCTCTCACCCTGGTCATCGGCTGTACCTTCGCCCTCAGTTTCGAACTCTCCGCCTGGTTGCAGCGAGATCTTGCCATCAGGCTGGCCGGTGAAAAAGTCGACAGTGCTGCCAACACCTACATGGATCAACTCAACGTTCTCATGATGACTGGCGGCATGGCCAACCGACAAATTGTGCAGACCAAACTCAAGAGCGAGGCAGGGATAGTCGAGGCTCGTCTGATCCGCGCCCCCGCCGTGAGCGATCTGTTCGGACCCGGCCACCCGGATCAGAAGGTACAGGACAGCCTGGATGAAAGAGCCATAGTTCAGGGAGAGACCATTCTCGAGCAGCAGGGCAACCAGCTCACCCTGATCAAACCCTTCAAGGCTTTCAAAGAGTATCGCGGCACCCAATGCACCACCTGCCATCAGGTACCGGAAGGCACCGTCATGGGGGCCGTGCGGATCAGTTACGATCTCAGCCACACCTTTGGCGAGATCCGCCATAACAACCTGATCCTGAGCGGCAGCCTGGTGGTGGTGTTCGGGCTCGGTTTCGGGCTGCTGGCCTGGGTGCTGCAACACTACATCAAGCGACCTGTGCGCCACCTGCAACTGACCATGACCCGCATGGCCAAGGAGCGGGATCTCTCCCTCCCCCTGCTCAATCCGAGCCAGGATGAGCTGGGCCAGATGACCCGCGCCGTCAGTGACATGGTGCAAGGTTTTCGCCACAGCCTGCAGGAGGTGGAGCACGCGACTCAGCAGCTCTATCAGGAGTCAAACCAGATCCGCCAGGTCGCCACCCAGACCGAAGGATCGGCCCGCCAGCAGGAGGGCATGACGACCCAGGTCGCCGCCGCCGTCAGCGAATTGGCCGCCAGCTCCCACGAGGTACGCGAGCATGCCCGCCACAGTGCCGAGCTCTCCGCCCTCACCAACCAGGATGCCGCCAACACCAGCCGCCTCGCCCAGCACTCCATCACCGACATGGGGGAGATGTCAGCCGAAATTGAGCGGGTCGACCGGGTGATCCAGCAGCTCGACAGCCGCTGTCTGGCCGTCGACGGTGTGCTGGAGGTGATCAAGGGCATAGCGGATCAGACCAACTTGCTGGCGCTGAATGCCGCCATCGAGGCTGCTCGCGCCGGTGAACAGGGACGCGGTTTTGCGGTGGTCGCCGACGAAGTGCGGGCCCTCTCCAACCGCAGTCGCGCCGCCAGCGAAGAGATCTCCCAGATGATTGCCGCGCTGCAAAAAGAGGCACAGAGCGCCGTTGAGGTGATCGGGGATGCAAAATCCAAGGCAGATGAAAGCATTCACAAGACGGAAGCCACCCTGGCCGCCATGCAGAACATCATTGGCCGCATCGCCAGCATCAACGACCTCAACGCCCAGATGGCGCAATCTGCCGAGGAGCAGGACAGGGTTTGCAGCGAAGTGGACAGCTCGGTGAGCGACATTCGCAACACCTCCAACGACACCCTGGGTCAGGCCCACGCCGCCAATCTCGCCAGTATCCAGCTGGTAGAACAGTGCAAGAAGCTGGATCAGTTGCTCAAGACGTACCGCTGGTAAGACACAGCTGTACTCAGCAAAAGCGCGACCATGAGGTCGCGCTTTTTAGTTTCTTGCTGTTTGCCTGCGGGGCCAGCCGCGGGCGGGCACAGATCAGCCTGCGTTGCGGGTAGCCACCGCATCCGCCAGATTGCGCAGCAGGACTTCGGTATCGGCCCAGCCGATGCAGGCATCCGTGATGCTCTGGCCGACGGTGAGCTCGCACCCTTCCACCAGATCCTGACGGCCTTCCACCAGATGGCTCTCCACCATGACGCCAAACACAGCTTTGCTGCCGGCACGCAGCTGACCGGCCACATCTTCGGCCACCAGCATCTGGTTCTTGAACTGCTTGCTGCTGTTGGCGTGGCTGAAGTCGATCATCACCTTTTGCGGCAGACCGGCCTTGTCCAGCCCCTTCACTACCTCGTCAACATGGGCGGCGCTGTAGTTTGGCTCGCGGCCACCGCGCAGAATGATGTGGCAATCCGGGTTGCCCCGGGTGGCGACGATGGCGGAGTGGCCATACTTGGTGACCGACAGGAAGTGGTGCGGCGCGCTGGCGGCACCGATGGCATCGATGGCCACCTTGATGGTGCCGTCGGTGCCATTCTTGAAACCCACCGGGCAGGAGAGACCGGAGGCCAGCTCACGGTGCACCTGGGATTCGGTAGTACGGGCACCGATGGCACCCCAGCTCATCAGATCTGCCACGTATTGCGGGGTGATCATGTCGAGGAATTCGGAGGCGGTCGGCAGCCCCATGTCATTGAGATCCAGCAGCAGCTTGCGACCGATGCGCAGGCCGTCGTTGATCTTGCAGGTGTTGTCGAGGTAAGGGTCGTTGATCAGCCCCTTCCAGCCCACTGTGGTGCGGGGCTTCTCGAAGTAGACTCGCATCACGATTTCCAGCTGGCCCTTGAGCTCGTCACGCAAGGTCTTGAGACGCTTGCCATATTCTAGTGCCGCAACCGGATCGTGGATGGAGCAGGGACCTATCACCACCAGCAGACGCGGATCTTCGCCGGTCAGGATCCGGTGAATGGCCTGACGGGATTCAAACACGGTAGATGAAGCTGTTTCGGTGGCCGGAAACTTCTCGAGCACCGCAACCGGGGGTAATAACTCTTTGATTTCACTGATACGAACGTCGTCGGTTTGATGCTGCATGACAAGGCTTCCTGCTAGATGACTGCGATAAAGAAACTTCAATCTAGCCCGCAGCAGAGACGGTGTAAATAGAAAATTACATCATCCATCAAGGAATTTTCTGAATGTGTCTTGCAAGTTTGGATAATGCTGCTAATGCACTGTCTCAAAGCCGGACGAAAAGGCCAAATGCCTTGTGTGAAGAGATCCCTGAAAAAAAGCCCGCGCAAAGGCGGGCCTCAAGGGATCAAACAGCCTGACTGATGTCGGCAAGCTTGTCGAAGTAATCCGGGAAGGTTTTGGAAGTACAACCCGGATCATTGATGGTGACGGCGGTATCGGACAGCGCCACCAGGGAGAAGCACATGGCGATGCGGTGATCGTTGTAGGTGTCGATCTCGGCGTGCTTGAGCTGGGTCGGCGGGGTCACGGTGATGAAGTCATGTCCCTCCTCCACCTCCACACCCAGCTTGCGCAGCTCGGTGGCCATGGCGTGCAGACGATCCGTCTCCTTCACCCGCCAGTTGTAGATGTTGCGAATGGAGGTGGGCCCCTCGGCAAACAGTGCCGCGACCGCTATGGTCATGGCCGCATCCGGAATATGGTTCATGTCCATGTCGACGCCGTGCAGCGGGCCTTGCTCCGCCTCGATGAAGTCGTCACCCCAGGTGATGCGGGCACCCATCTTCTCCAGCACGTCGGCGAAGTGGATATCACCCTGAATGCTGTGCTTGCCGATGCCGGTCACCCGCACCTTGCCCTTGATGGCACCTGCCGCGAGGAAGTAAGAGGCGCTGGAAGCGTCCCCTTCCACCAGGAAGTCACCCGGACTGACATAACTCTGGTTGCCCTTGATGTAGAACAGCTTGTAGTTGTCGTGCTCGATGACCACACCGAACTGTTTCATGATGTGCAACGTGATGTCGATGTAGGGCTTGGAGACCAGCTCCCCCTTGATGTGGATACGGGTATCACCGGCCGCCATGGGCGCCGCCATCAAAAACGCCGTCAGGAACTGGCTGGAGACGGATCCATCGACGTGTACGTCACCGCCCCAGAGCCCCTTGGCATCCACCACCAGCGGCGGGTAGCCATCTTTTTTCAGGTACTGGATATGGGCGCCCGCTTCACGCAAGGCATCCACCAGATGGCCGATGGGACGCTCCTCCATCCTGGGTTCACCGCCCAGCATGTATTCACCGGATCCCAGACACAGGGCCGCACAGAGGGGACGCATGGCAGTACCGGCATTGCCGAGGAACAGGTTGACCGGTGCCGATACCGCAAAGCTGCGACCCAGACCGTGCACTGTGCACTCTGTCTTGTCGGCGGAAAGCTTGTACTTGACCCCGAGCTGGGTCAGCGCCGCCAGCATATGACGAATATCATCGCTGTCGAGCAGATTGGTCAGCCGGGTGGTGCCACGGGCAAGGGCCGCCAGCAACAGAGCCCGATTGGACACGCTCTTGGAGCCGGGCAGATTGACCTCACCGGCCACACGAGAAATGGGTTCCAAACGCAACGAATTCATAGACTTCCTGTACTATCTCAATTAAATCACCTGACCGGACGTTAGCAGCCCGCGCCTTGCTCGGCAAGACCGCGCGTGGCACAAAAGCGGGCCAGACTCGCGGCCGATCAGGATCCACTGAAAAAACAGACGCCGGGGAGTCCCCGGCGCCTGCAATTGGGGAAAACGCCTCAGCCGTGGCGCTTGGCAAAGCCATCCATAAAGCTCACCAGGGCCTTGACCCCTTCCAGTGGCATGGCGTTATAGAGGCTGGCGCGCATGCCACCGACGATGCGGTGCCCTTTCAGGGCCAACAGACCGGCGGCTTCGGACTCGGCCAGGAACTGCTTGTCCAGGGCGTCATTTTTCAGCTGGAAAGGTATGTTCATGCGGGAACGGCAGCTGACATCCACCTTGTTGCCGTAGAAGCTGGAGTCGTCGAGGTAGCCGTAGAGGAAATCGGCCTTCGCCTTGTTGCGCGCGGCCATCGCCTCGAGCCCACCCTGTTCTTTCAGCCACTCGAACACCAGACCGGCCAGATACCAGGCATAGGTGGGCGGGGTATTGAACATGGAGTCGTTCTTGGCAGTGAGCTGGTAGTCAAAAATTGAGGGCACGTCGGCTCTCGCCTGGTTCAGCAGATCGTCACGTACGATGGCGATGGCCAGCCCTGACGGGCCTATGTTCTTCTGGGCTCCGGCGTAGATGACCCCAAAACGGCTCACATCCATGGGACGGGAGAGGATGGTGGAGGAGAGATCGGCGACCAGGGGCACATCGCCGGTGGCCGGGATGTCGAACATCTCTATGCCATCAATGGTTTCGTTCGGGCAGTAGTGCACATAGGTTGCATCGGCGCGAAACGCCGGGCTCTGCAGCAAATGGGAGATCCCCTGCTCGTTCTTGGCAACCCCTTGTACCGTCTGGATATCACCATACTTGCGGGCTTCATCCACTGCACTCTGGGACCAGACACCGGTCAGCAGGAAGTCAGCCTTCTTGTTCGCGCCTCCCAGCAGATTCATGGGCACGGCGGAAAACTGGCCGCGACCACCACCGTGCATGAAGAGCACCTTGTAGTTGTCCGGCACCGCCAGCAAGTCGCGCAGATCGGCTTCGGCCTTCTCGGCAACCGCCATATAAGGCTTGCCGCGATGGGACAGCTCCATGACCGAGGCTCCCAGCCCCTGAAAATTACAAAATTCGCGCTGGGCGCGCTCCATGACTTCAACCGGCAACATGGCTGGGCCGGCGCAGAAGTTGTAAATCTGTTTGCTCATGACGCTTTCCGTGAGTGGATGAGAGTAATCGATGACTTGTCTGGTTTTACACAAGAGCCGCCCCGGGATCAAAGGCTTTTTGGGAGCTGGCTCAAGCTTTTGTCACCCGGGTCAAGTCGGGCTGCCATCTAAAAAGCCCTGAACGGGTCAGGGCTTGCGGGGAATGTGCATGGAAATGGGGCTTTGCACACATCCAAAGCAGCAAGCCCCCGTTGCAGACAAGATCAGAGTTTGGCGGTGAGCTCGGGCAGCAGGGTGAACAGATCCCCCACCAGACCGTAGTCAGCCACCTGGAAAATGGGGGCCTCGCTGTCCTTGTTGATGGCCACTATCACCCTCGACTCCTTCATGCCCGCCAGATGCTGGATGGCCCCCGAGATGCCGACTGCAATATAGAGCTCGGGAGCGACCACCTTGCCGGTCTGACCCACCTGCAGATCGTTGGCCACAAAACCGGCATCAACGGCGGCGCGCGAGGCCCCCACCGCCCCGCCCAGCTTGTCGGCCAGCGCTTCTATGAGGGCAAACTGCGCCTTGGAGCCAAGGGCCCGTCCGCCGGAGACCACGACCCGCGCTGCCGCGAGTTCCGGCCTGACGGACAACACGGCGCGGCGCTCGACCAAACGGATACGACATGCCACATCGGCCACCGGCAGCCGCTCAACCGCAGCCTGCCCAGTCCCGAACTCGGCTTTGGCAAAGGCGGTCGGCCTGATGGTAAGCACCTTGATGGGCGCCGAGCTCGCTACCCTAGCAATGGCGTTGCCCGCATAGATGGGGCGCAGGAAGGTATCGCCACTCTCTATGCCGATCACCTCGGAGAGCATCTCCATCCCGAGCCGTGCCGCCACCCTGGGCAACATATCCTTGCCCTGGGTACTCGCCGCCATCAGGCAGTGCTGATAGTCCCGTGCAATATCAGACAGCAGGGGATCGACGCCGTCGTTCAACCCTTCCGCCAACATGGGATGCTCGGCCAGCAGCACCCTGTCCACTCCTTGCAGGCTGGCGGCCTGTTCGCCCGCCTCGGTCAGTCCCTGGCCCAGCAGCAACAGATGCACCTCGCCGCCGAGCTGGCCCGCTGCCGTGACCAGTTGGGCCACATTGTCGGCAAGCTTGCCCTGATGATGTTCAGCAATAACCAGTACGCTCATGGCTGCACCTTATCGTTCGCGACTCTTTCCACCACGCCAGCCCTTATCCCAGCCAGGGGGCGACACCCAATATGTTCCATCATGACCAGAATGCTCATGGCAGCACCTTGGCTTCGTTCCTGAGTTTATCCAGCAACTCGTCCACAGAGCCGACCTTGATGCCGGCACTGCGCACGGCTGGCGCCATCACACCGAGCAGCCGGGTGTGGCCGGCGGGTTCGACGCCAAGGGTCGCGAAGGGGGCACTCTCCAGTGGCTTGCGCTTGGCTTTCATGATGTTGGGAAGCGATGCAAAGCGGGGCTCGTTCAGGCGCAGATCCACCGTCACCACGGCAGGCAACGGCATGCCGAGGGTCTCCAGGCCGCCGTCGATTTCGCGGGTCACCTGCAACTCCCCCTCCACCAGCTTGATGGCGGAGGCGAAGGTGGCCAGCGGCCAGTCGGTGAGGGCCGAGAGCATCTGGCCCACCTGGTTGTTGTCAGAATCGATGGACTGCTTGCCGAGCAGCACCAGTGATGGCTGCTCCTGCTCACACACCTTTTGCAGGGCGCGAGCAACCGTCAGCGGAGTGAGCGTCTCATCGGTCACATAGTGAAGGGCCCGATCCGCCCCCAGTGCCAGGGCATGGCGCAACTGCTCGGCGGCCGCCTCAGGTCCGAAGGTCACCACCACCAGCTCGCTTGCGATACCGGCTTCCCGCAGCCGAACACCTTCCTCCACCGCGATTTCACAGAACGGGTTGATACCCATCTTCACATTGGCAAGCTCCACGTTGGAGCCGTCTCCCTTCACCCGGATCTTGACGTTGTAGTCGACTACCCGTTTGATCGCGACCAGCAGCTTCATGACGCGTATCCCTCGCTTTTCTTGAGTGAATCCATTGACGAACCCTCGCATTTTTTTGCTTACAATTGCTTTACGTTTACGTAAACTACCAGCACTACCCTAGGCCAAGTCGAGCGCAGAGGCAAGATGGAACGCGAAGCAATGGAATTTGATGTCGTCATCGTCGGTGGCGGCCCAGCAGGACTCAGTGCAGCCATCGCCCTGAAGCAGCACAATGCCGATCTCTCGGTCTGCGTGCTGGAGAAAGGGGCAGAGGTCGGCGCCCATCTGCTCTCTGGCGCCCTGTTCGATCCCGTCGCTCTCAAGGAGCTGTTGCCGGACAGCTGGCAGCAGGCGCCCCTTGGCATACCCGTCAACGATGATCAGGTTCATCTGTTGCAAAATGCGCGTCGCGCCCTGCAACTGCCCCACTGGGCCGTGCCGCCGCGCATGCACAACGATGGCAGCCATATTCTGAGCCTGGGCAACCTCTGCCGCTGGCTCGGTCAACAGGCCGAGCAGCTGGGAGTCGAAATATACCCGGGTTTTACCGCAAGCGAGCTCATCATGGAAGCGGGACGGGTGCGGGGTGTGATCACCGGAGATCTCGGGCTGGACAGAGCGGGCAATCCCAAATCGGATCACGTGCCCGGCATGGCGCTCCATGGTCGCTATACCCTGTTTGCCGAAGGTGCTCGCGGCCATCTGGGCAAGCAGTTGATCGCCGAGTTCAATCTGGAAAACAGCGCCCAGCCGCAGCATTACGCCATCGGTTTCAAGGAATTGTGGCAAGTCCCCCCTGGCCAGGCCAAACCGGGCCAGGTGCTGCACGGCAGCGGCTGGCCACTGGCCGGGCTGCGCACCGGCAAGAGCCAGGGTGGCTTCTACCTCTACCATATGGATGGCAATCAGGTGGCGGTCGGGCTGATTGTCGATCTCAACTACAGCAACCCCTGGCTCAGCCCGTTCGACGAGTTCCAGCGCTTCAAGCACCATCCCCTCATCGCACAGACTCTGCTGGGGGGCGAGCGCATCAGCTACGGCGCCCGCGCCATCACCAAGGGCGGCTGGCACTCCCTGCCCCGCATGCACTTCCCTGGCGGTCTCTTGATCGGCTGCGACGCCGGCACCCTGGATTTTTCCCGCATCAAGGGCATCCACACTGCCATGAAGTCGGGGATGCTGGCGGCGAAAACCGTCGCCATGACGCTGCGCGGCGGTGATGAGGGGGGCCGGGATCTGGCCGAGTATCAGGATGCGCTGCAACAGAGCTGGCTGGCACAGGAGCTCAAAACCGCCCGCAACTTTGGGGCGGCCCTGCATCGTTGGGGCCCCTGGCTTGGCGGCGCCTTCAACTGGCTGGAGCAGCGGGGTGCCTCCTTCCCTCTGCTGGACTCTATCACCCTGTTGGACAAGGAGCCTGACTACCGTCAGCTGCGCATGGCCAGCCGTTGTCAGCCCATCAGCTATCCCAAACCGGACGGCAAACTCAGCTTTGACAAGCTCTCTTCTGTTTATCTCGCCAACACCAGCCACGATGAGGATCAGCCCTGCCACCTCAAGTTGCAGGACGCGAATATCCCGGTGGCGGTCAACCTGCCCACCTGGGCCGAGCCCGCCCAGCGCTATTGCCCGGCCGGGGTGTTCGAGATAGTGGAGAGTGAGAGCCAGCCTTACTTGCAGATCAACGCGGCCAACTGCATTCACTGCAAGACCTGCGACATCAAGGATCCGAGCCAGAACATCATCTGGACACCACCGCAGGGAGGGTCCGGGCCCAACTATCCCAATATGTGACAGGTGGGAGCATTGAGATCGCAGAGCTACCAGACCGTCTGGACACCACCGCAAGGAGGGTCAGGACCCAACTATCCCAATCGGTGATGCCTGTCCCCCCGGGTGGGCACTTTGCACAATGCGGTAGTGAACAGGCAGTCACTTTTACGGCCTGATCCGCTGATCCGACCTCGCTGTTTTTTTGAGCGAACAGGCTGAACCTAGGATGAATAGGCCCTGACAAGCGCTCCCCGCCCCTGTATAGTTCGCCGCATTCAGGTTTTCCATCGGCCCGTTTCGCTTATCCACGGGATCGCTTTCTACGCGATCTAAGGCCGCATGACCTGTGCAACCATCCCTGATGACCCACGACTTTTTAAGGGGGGACAGATGATCACCGCCTACATTCTCAATAACAAGGTACTGGACATAGTCACGCTCGGGCCTGACGACATACTGCCTGACAACACCGTCTGGCTGGATGCCTACAAGCCGGACACGGCGGAGCGAGAATGGTTGACCGGCCTGTTTCTGGAAGAGGTCCCCGACAAGGAAGAGCTGGACGACATCGAAGCATCCGCCCGCTTTTACTGGGATACCGATGGTCTGCACATTCACTCCCTGTTTCCCCAGCGGATCGGTCGTGACACCAAGGGTGTCCACGTCTCCTTTACCCTGCGCAACAACCTGCTGATCAGCATCCGCGAGGATGACATCGGCCTAGTGCGCCTGCTGCGCCACTACATGCGCCAGGACAGGCTGGAAGTGGAGGATGCCCTCGACATACTGCTGGAAGTGCAGAACCTCAAGGTGGAGTACCTCTCGGATCTCATCGAAGACGGTTACAAAACCCTGGAAAACACCGCCGATCAAATCTTCGAGCCGGATCAGATCAATCCCATGCTCAAGGAGTTGATGGCGCAGGAAGAGGCCAACGGCCAGATCCGTCTCTCCCTGCACGATACCCGCCGCGCCCTGCGCTTTCTCAAACGCAGCCTGCGCCAGCGTATGACGGGCGAGCAGAACAAGTGGATCGACGAGATGCTGCACGACGTAGAGTCCCTCTTGCCCCACACCCAGTTCCTGTTCGACAAGATCAACTTCCAGCTGGAGGCCTCCATGGGGGTCACCAATCTGGAGCAGAACAAGGTGATCAAGATCTTCTCGGTGGCGGCCGTGATCTTCCTGCCGCCGACCCTGATCGCCAGCATCTACGGCATGAACTTCGGTCGTATGCCGGAGCTGGCCTGGGAGTATGGCTATCCCATGTCGCTGGTGCTGATGGTGATGTCATCCCTCGGCACAGGCCTCTTCTTCAAGCGCAAGGGCTGGCTGTAACGCCGCCAGAAAGTGCGATAAAAAGAGACGATGGATTGGGGGGGCACTGGCCCCCCGATTAATTCGTGTCACCCGGCATGCCTTGCAAAGGGCGCCACTCTGCCCCATATCCTCTTCATCATTTGCACAACCCAGGCGATAACGGGCGACCATGACCCTCTACCCCGAACACAGATATGACGATCACGGCCAGTTGCGCCCTCCCCTCTGGTTTTGGCCCATCGCCCTCTTGCTGACTCGCTCGGTCTGGCTGTTTCTGATGGCCGGGGTCACCCGCGAGAGCGGCAGCGAGATCCTGACCCTCTTCTATCCGGACAAGATCAGCCTCTACATCAGCCTGCTGACCGACGTGCCCGCCATGCTGGCACTGCTCGCCTTTGGCGGCACCTATCAGCAGGCTGACAGCGTGCGCGCCTGGCTCAGACGCCATAGCCGCGGCCTCTTGCTCTGCTCCACCGTCAGCGGCCTGGTGATGCAGCTGCACAGCCTCAACCTGCAGAAATGGTCGTTCAGCTGGCCCACCGCTCTGGTGCTGATCGGCAGCCTCTGGGCACTCTGGTATCTGCTGCGCAGCCGCCAGATCCGCGAATACGCAGCCGATCAACCCCACTGAGCATGCAGGGGTCACTCATTGACGAGTGACCCGGATCTGCAGGGTCTGGCGATCGCTCTGAGAACCGCTGCCCCCCTGCAACTGGGTACCCAGGCTGCTCCCTTGCCCAGCCGAATTGGTGGATAACTCCCCTACCGTCAGCCACTGACCCGGGGCGCCGCTCACCTCGGTGGCATTCTGCCCCGTGGTGAGGGTGCCCTGCTCCAGCCTGGCCTGCTCGCTGCTGAGCGCTATCTGCACCCTGTCCCCTATCAGGGTAGCGGTGGCGTAGAGACCGTTGATGAGCGGTATCAAGCCCACCACCTGACCACCGCGCCACTGATAGAAGGTGACCGGCTGGTAGGAACCCATCTGCAGCAACACGGGCCGCCCCGACAGGCCGCGCACCTGCCAGCTGTCGTTCTGGCTGCGCTGGTATTGCCGGGCATTGCCCTCAAGCAGCCATTGCCGTTTGGCCCCATCACCACCGATACCCGCCTCTATCTGCTGACCGCTTGAGGCACCATCCACCCGCCATTCGACAAGCAGGCTCTGGGGCGGCTGGTTGAGTTTGGCCAGGGTCGCTTCGGCCTCCTGCAACTTGGCCGCACTGCCGCTCAGCACCAGCTGGTTGCCCATGGCACTCACCCCGAGGTCCGGGTAGATCTCCTTGAGGGTCTGCACCATGGCCTCGGCCTCGAATACCGGGATCACCTTGACCTCGGCCCGCAGCGGCAGGCACCAGAGCCCCCACAGCAACAAGATCCCGCTCCAACGCCACCTTTTCATCTCTCTCTCCTGTCCGGAAGCCCGGCTCACCGCCTCTGCCAGTCTGGCTATCACCATCATGATCCATCTGCCTCGCTTTTCAATGACTTTGCACCCCAGGGGCAATGGCGGCATGGGCCGGAGCGCCCCCCTTGGCAGCCTGCGAGCGGAAAGGATGGAGATAGATCAAATAACACAAATAAAAATGATTACCATTTGTTGTCACATAAAAATCGCTCGGATACAATTCGGACTCATTTTTTCGAGCCCACTTCTGATGAAGCCAGCAAACGCCGTCACCACTACCCCTGCTGCCATCCATCTGGCGATGCTGATCAACATGCTCTCCATGGGCAGCATGATGATGGTGATGCCCCTTGGGCCGGATCTGGTCATCAGCCTCGGCATGCAACCGGAGCAAACCGGTTATTTCAGCGGCGGCGCCACCCTCGGCGCGGCCCTGATGGGCCTCATCGCAGCCCCCTGGCTCGATCGCGTCAACCGCAAACCCGCCCTGCTGGTGCTGCTGACCCTGCGCTTCTTGCTGCTGATGGCCTGCGCCCTGGTGCAAAACAGCCAGCAACTGCTGATGCTGTTCATACTGTCGGGCTGCGTGGCCGGGCCTCTTTCCGCCATCCTGATGGCCGCCGTGCTGGACCTGGTCCCCCCGGCCGAGCGGGGCCGCCGCCTCGCCTATGTGGGGATGGCGTTCTCGCTGGCCGCCATCCTGATAGTGCCTATTGCCCTCATCCTGGCCCAGTGGCTCGGCTGGCAGAGCCCCTTCCTGCTGTTCGGTGCTGGCGGCCTGCTGCTGGCCCTGCTGTGCGCCCTGCTGCTGCCCTCCCTGCCGGTCACCCGTTCTCCCCAGGGTAGCGGGCTGCGCCAGCTGCTGGGATCGCCGCTCTGCCAGGGCGCCCTGCTCATTCTCTCTTTGCAGATGTTCGGTCATTTCCTGCTGATCCCGCATTTTGCCAACTACTTCCAGTTCAACCTCGCCTTCCCCCGCGAGCAGATCGCCGCACTCTACCTGTGTGGCGGCCTTGCCAGCATGGCGACCATGCGGCTGTGCGGTGGCTGGATCGATCAGGGCCGGGCGCTGGCCGCCATTCTGATCACCAGCCTGTTGCTGGCCCTGATCACCCTGCTCGGCTTCGCCGCCCCCGTTGGCGTGCCCGTCTACCTGCTGTTTACCCTCTTCATGGCACTGAGCTCGGCACGATCCAGCACCACACTCGCCATCACGGCAGCCATTCCGGCCCCCCATCAGCGCGCCGCCTTCATGTCTTTTCAGGGCACAGTGACCAATGTGGCGGCGGGTCTCGGCAGCCTGATCTCGGCCAAGTATCTCTTCTCGGACAGCACTGGTGCCCTGCACGGCTTTGCAGGGCTTGCCTGGATCAATATTGCCTGCAGCCTGCTGGCCTGTGGTGGCGTCTGGCTCCTGCTCAAGGGACTGGCGCAGACAAGGAATAACAATAACCCCGCGTCTGGTACGGCCAGACAGGGAAGTCAGTGAGCCACCGGCCCCAGAGCCGGACCCCATAACCTCTGTTTTATTCATGGAGTTTTGACTATGCAGTTGCAGCCTGGCGTATTTCGCTTGAACCCGATTTTGCTCTCCCTCGGTCTGTTTGCCCTGCCGGGCCTGGCCCAGGCCGAGTTACCCAAAGCCAACGAGACCATGGTGGTCACCGCCACCCAGACCAAGCACACGGAACTGTCCGCCCCGGCCAGCGTCTCTGTGGTGACCCGCGCCGATCTGGACAAGATGAACGCCAACAACATAGGCGATGCCCTCAAGCATGTGCCGGGTGTCAACATCATAGGCACCAACCCCACGGGTCGCAGCGAGATCAAGATCCGCGGCATGGGTGGCGACTACACACTGCTGCTGATCAATGGCAAACGGGTCAACGCCCGCGAGACCCTGGGCAGCTCCTTTGGCAATGACTTCGACTTGAGCTCCATCCCCATGGCGGCCATAGAGCGCATCGAAGTGATCCGTGGCCCCGTCTCCTCCCTGTACGGTGCCGATGCCTTAGGGGGTGTGGTCAACGTGATCCTGCGCCAGGCCAAGGAGAAGACCGAAGCGGCCTTCGGCTACACCCACTCCATGCCCACCAAGGGTGACGGTGGCGATGCCAACCAGGGCAGCGCCTTCGTCTCCGGTGCCCTCATCGACAACAAGCTGCTGGGCAGCGTGGTGGTCGAAGGCTACCAGCGTGACCGCTGGCACAGCGATCAGTCCAACAACCTGGATGCCGATGCGCTGGAAAAACGGGAAGTGGTCAATGTGCTCTCCAGCCTGAAGTGGCTGGTCAGTGACAACCAGGATATCGATTTCGATCTGGGCTACAACCAGAACGACATGGACAGCTACTTCAACAACGTGCCCCGTGCCCCGACCGCACCGGCCACCCCGCACAACGTGCAAAAACTCGATCGCCTGAGCCTGGGGCTGACCCACAACGGACGTTGGGAACACTTCGACAGCCGCGCCCGCTACTACTTCGAGCAGACGGATCTGATGGATGACTCCCAGCTCAACGGCGGCGCCGCCGATGTCACCCAGACCAACCACACGGTCGATGGCCAGCTGAGCGGCTATCTGGGGGATCACCTGCTGACCTCGGGTGCCGAGATGCGCAAGACCGAGCTGGAGCACAGCCGCAGCATCACCAACGGCAGCGTGGATGCCAGCCAGAGCGCCCTCTATCTGCAGGACGAATTCAGCCTGGGGGATCTGGCGCTGACCCTCTCCGGCCGCCTCGACCACCACGAAACCTATGGCAACGAGTTCAGCCCGCGCGCCTATGCGCTCTACAAGCTGAGCGACGAGTGGGTGATCAAGGGTGGCGCCGGCAAGGCGTTCAAGGCACCGACCCTGGCCCAGTCCAGCGAAGGCTTCGCCACCACCGCCTGCCGTGGTGCCTGCAAGGTAGTCGGCAACCCGAACCTGAAACCGGAAACCGCCGTCAGCTATGAGCTGGGCACCGCCTACGAGAGTGAGCGTTTCGGCGCAGGTGTGACCGGCTTCCACAACGACATCGAAGATCTGATCCAGAGCGATCAGTGGGGTCCGGGCTACCGTCCGACCGTCATGACCTACCTCAACGTCAAGAAGGCACGGGTGAAAGGGCTGGAGCTGACCGGCTGGGTCGATGTACTGGACAACGTCAAGCTGACCGGTAACTGGAGCCTGCTGGATTCCCAAGACAAGAGCACGGGCGAGGATCTGGCCAAGACTCCGGATCACACCGGCAACCTCAGCCTGGATTGGCAAGCCACCGAGATCGTCAGTACCAACCTGGCCTGGCAATACGTGGGCAGCCAGTTCATCAAGGTGCCGATGCACAACTCCCAGGCGCTCAAGTCCAAGCACTATCAGACCCTGGACCTCAACACCAACTGGAAAGTCACGCCGGCGCTCGACTTCAAACTCGGCATCACCAACCTGACCAACACCCAGCGTGACCAGGTCGCCACCGACGCCGACTTCATTCTGGAAGGTCGCACCGTCTATGCCGGGGTGAATTACAAGCTGTAATCCCCCGTTCGGGAGCCCAAGCGGGCTCCCTTTTTCCGTTTTTATCGCCTCGACGATAAGGAGTATCCGGGTGCTCAGACACCAAACACAGCTGTTCTGGCTGGGAGTTGTTCTCCTGTTCATGCTGATCTGTCTGTCACTGGCCACGGGTGCCGGTGTCTATGGTGGCCGCGAGGTCGCCGGATTTTTGCTGGGCGATCCCGCCCTCATGGCCGACGAAAAGCTCGCCATGATCATTCATACCCTGCGTCTGCCCCGCACCCTGTGTGCCCTGGTGGTGGGCGTCTGTCTCGCGCTGGCGGCTTCCATGCTGCAAAGCGCCACCCGCAATCCACTGGCCGAGCCCGGCCTGCTCGGCGTCAACGCCGGCGCCGTCTTCGCCCTGGTGATAGGACTGACCTATTTTGGCGTTGAATCGGCCTACGGTTATCTGCTCTGGTCCGGCATGGGTGCCCTGCTTGGCAACCTCATAGTTCTGGGCCTCGGCCTCATGGTGGGTCGCTCCAATCCGCTCAAGCTTATCCTGGTGGGGGTCGCCCTCTCCGCCACCTTTGGCGGCCTCTCCAACTTCCTGCTGCTCTCCAACAAGGTGGTGCTGGAGCAGTTCCGCTTCTGGAACCTGGGGTCTCTGGCGGCCTCAGATCTCGACGCAGTGCTCACTGTGGTGCCCTTCGCCCTGGCCGGTCTGCTGCTGACCCTGGCGCTCTGCCGTCAGCTCACCCTGATGCAGATGGGAGACAACCAGGCCCAGGCCCTCGGCATACGACCGACCCGGGTGCGGATCGGTGTGCTGCTGGCCGCCACCCTGTTTACCGCCTGCGCCATCGCCATCGCCGGCCCCATCGGCTTCGTCGGCTTTCTGGCCGCCTACTGCGCCCGTCTGGTGGAGCCGGTGCGCCTCGCCATCCAGGTGCGTTTCTCCGCCCTGTTTGGTGTGCTGTTCCTGCTGGGGGCCGACATACTGGCACGCTGGCTGATCCAGCCGTTCGAGCTGCCCAACGGCGTGATCCTGGCGCTGATCGGTGCCCCCGTGCTCATCATGGTGGTGCGCAGCGGCGGCTTCCGCTCCCTGCTGGCCGTCAAATAAGGTCACCCTGCCTCATGAACAATCCAATGAACACATCGCTGAATGCTTCACTCCCCTCCGGCACCCTCTGCCTGCGACTGGGTGAACGCACCCTGCTACTGCACCGCCGCGCCTGGCTCATCACGCTGGGCTTGGTGCTCACACTGGCGTTGCTCTCCCTGCTGGCGCTGACCCTGGGCTCAAGCAAACTCACCATGCTGGGGGTCGTGCAAACCCTGCTTGGCGAGGGGAGCCGGCTCGATGAGGTGACTGTCTTCAAGATCCGGCTGCCGCGCATCGTCGCCGTCTTGGTGGCAGGCGCCGCCATGGGCCTCTCCGGCTGCCTGGTGCAGACCCTCATTCGCAACCGCCTCGCCACCCCGGACATGATAGGGGTCAACGAGGGGGCGTCGCTGGCCATCATCGCCTTCTCCCTCTACCTCACTCTCGGCAGCTGGCCCTGGTGGGCCGCGCCCCTTGGCGCCCTGTTTGCAGCCGCCGTGCTCTACGCCCTGTGCAACAAGCCGGGGGAGCAGGGCTATCTGTTCGTGGTGATCGGTATCGGCGTCTCCGAGCTGATGAACGCCATCGGCCAGTTCGTCATGTCCACCCAGTCGCTGGTGCACCTCACCAGCCTCTACCTGTGGAACATGGGCAACTTCGTCGGCCAGGGCTACGGCACTGTGGTGCCTGTGGGGATCCTGATCCTGCTGGTCTGCCCCTGGATCATTTATCTCTCCCGCGCCCTGGGCGTGCTGCGTCTGGGCCCTGTCACCGCGCAGAGTCTGGGGGTGAACGTCAACCGGGTGCAGCTCGGCGTGCTGGCCCAGGCCATCGTAGTGGCAGCCCTTGGCACCGCCATCGGCGGTCCTGTGGTGTTCATCGCCATGGCGGCCCCCATACTCGCCTCCTGGATGAGCAGGGATCGCATAGTACCGCTGTGGATTGCCGCCCTGTGTGGCGCCCTGCTGCTGCTGGCAAGTGACACTCTGGTGCGGGTACTGGCCAGCCCCCATGAAGTCGCCACCGGCATCATGACCCGTATTCTTGGCGGCATACTGCTGCTGTTTATTCTGATCAAAGACAGACAGAGAACCGACTGATGACCCTCACCCTAAATCGCCTCCACTTCGGCTATCAGCAAAAGCCCGTCTTCAACGACATCTCCTTCACCATTCCCAAGGGCAAGCTGGTCGGCATAGTCGGCCCCAATGGCGGCGGCAAATCCACCCTGCTCAAGCTGCTGGCCGGCCAGGAGCAGCCCCAATCCGGTGAGATACTGCTCAAGGGCAAACCGCTGGAGAGTTACGGCATGAAGGCGCTGGCTCGGGAGCTTGCCTACCTGCCCCAGCGCCCCCTGGTGCCCGCCGGCATTCAGGTCGAGCAGCTGGTGCAGTACGGCCGCCACCCCCATCAGGGCTGGTTCAATCAGTGGAGTGAAGAGGATGCCCGCATGGTGCGCTGGGCCTGCGAGCGGATGCAGCTTGGCGACATCTTGCAACAGAGCGCCAGCTCCCTCTCCGGCGGCCAGGCCCAGCGAGTGTGGCTGGCCATGGTGCTGGCCCAGGACGCGGACATCATATTGCTGGATGAACCCACCAGTGCGCTGGATATCGGCCACCAGACCGAGGTGATGGAGGCCATCCACCAGATCACCGCCGAGGGCAAAACGGTGCTCATTGTCATCCACGATCTCGCCACCGCCGCCCGCTACTGCGACGAGCTGATCGCCATCGGCGAGGGCAAGATCCAGGCCATGGGCCCGGCTCGCGAGGTGGTAACCAAGCCCCTCATCGACCGCCTCTACCAGACGGATGTGGACATACTGCACGCCCCCGGCGATGGCGCCCCCATCATAGTGCCGCGCCGCCGCCCGCAGGCCTTTGCCATGCAGCAGCAGGCCTGAACACAGGATCAAAAAAACCGCCTTGATGGCGGTTTTTTTATCCCATGACACCGAGCGGCAGAGGCTCGTTCAGAGCACAAGCGTGGTCAGCACGCCCCCCGGCAAGCCTTGCCAGTGCAGGGTACAGTGCCAGCCGACAGGCAGATCCGGGGTCAGCGCGCTTCTTAGTTCGAGGGTGAGGGTCTGCTCCGTCATGGCCAGCCAACGGGCATCGAGAAAGTCAAAATAGCGCCCCACCCTGGGGTAGAGCGCCTTGAACAAGCTCTCCTTGGCAGAGAACACCAGGGTCAACCCCTGGGCCAGACCGAGCGGACAGCGCTGCAGCCGCGCCCACTCCTCATCATTCACAATGCCTGGCCAGAGATTGCACGCCTGCTCATCCTCCAGCCAGGCTTCCAGATCCAGCCCCATCCCTGCCTGGCCCGGTCGCACCGCACACAAGGCCATGCCGCGCCCCTGCAACAGGCTGTGGCTGATGCTGCCCTCAAACCCCGCAGGCCAGCGCGGCTCGCGGGCCGATCCTATGGCCACCACATGATCACCCAGCCCAAAGCGGCGCAGAGCCTCACGGGCCGCCAGCCGACCGGCCAGAAACTCCCCCAGCCGTTTGGGGGCCGCGCGCTGCAAACTGTCGGGCAGCAGGATCCGGGCTTGCTCATAGCAGGCCGGAGTGAAGGCTGCGGGATCGAAGCAGACCCGCTGCAGCGCAATATGCGCCGCACCGGGCAGCGGCAGGCAGTCGGCATGCAGGATAAAACTGCCTCGGGATCCGGCAACCAGGGAAGCGATTGGCATCGAAAAGGCCCTTGGTTCGAGAGCGGTCATGGTAGCAAATCACCCCCTCTCAGCACCACAAACGCAAATGACAATTTTTATCATTTGAATTTGTGATAGCATAAGTCCGCCCGTTTGGGGCCCGGTTTTTCGCTGATTTCACCAAGAAGGATGTAACGATGAAGATCTCCTCCCCTCTGGCCGCCGCGCTCATGCTGGCCAGCCTGGTCGGTTTTCAGGCCCAGGCCAGCACCGAGACCCGTCAGGTGACCGATGCCGATGGCAAGACCCAGGTCGTGCCCACCCAACCCAAGCGGGTGGTGGTGCTGAGCGAAATCGATCTGGATACGGCCCTGACCCTGGGGTTGCAGCCGGTCGGCACCGTCAACGGTCGTGGCCAGGGCACATTACCCCGTTACCTGCTGAACAAGGCCGGCAAGGATATCGCCGTGGTCGGCGATCTGGACAACCCCAATCTGGAGCGGCTGATCGATCTGGAGCCGGATCTCATCCTGACCGGCCAGACCAAACCCGAACTGCTTACCCTGCTGCAAGAGATAGCCCCCACAGTGGTCACCGGCAACTGGGGTGATTCCTGGAAGGAGATCTTCAATCGCAGCGCCCACGTGCTGAACCGGGACGCCGAGGGCAAGGCCTTCCTCGCCCAGTATGACGCCCGCCTGCAAGAGGCCCGCAGCAAGCTTGCCAAGCATCAGGGCGAGCGCCTGAGCATAGTACGCTGGAACCCGAAGGGCCCGAGCTACATGCACAGCGGCACCTTCGCCAGCAGCGTGGTGGAAGAGATGGGGCTGGCCCGTCCGACCCACCAGATCGGCGACAAGACCCCCCACTCCCCGGCCCTGAGCCTCGAATCCCTCAACCTGCTCGACGGTGACTGGCTGGTGATAGGCACCCTGAGCGCCAGCGGCGATGCGGTGGATGCCATGAAGCAGGCCGAACAGACCCCGGCCTTCCAGCAACTGAACGCCATCAAGGGCAAGCGCTTTGGCGCCGTGGACGGCTCGCTGTGGACCTCCACCGGCGGCCCCCAGGCGGCCCTCAAGGTGATCGACGACGTCGAGCAGCTGCTCGCCAAACCGGACGCGGCCCCCATCACCCAATAAACCCGCGCTCATATGGCAGCCAAAAAGAAGCCCGCATCATGCGGGCTTCTTTGTTTATCAAGGCACTCGGACAGAGAGCTTACTCGGGTAACGGCAGCGCCTTTCTATCCAATTTCCCGCTGCCGGTCTTGGGCAGAGCATTGAGCAGGATGATCCGCGCCGGTACCATGTAGTGCGGCAGCGTGGCCTGCAACCCCTTGCGCAGGGCGAGGCGATTGAGGATCACCCCGGCTTTGGCCTCCACATAGCCCACCAGCATTGCCTCGTCCCCCTCGCCGACCAGGCGCACCGCCGCCTCCTGCACCCCGGGTTGGCGGCGAAGGCCCGCCTCTACCTCCCCCAGCTCGATGCGAAAACCGCGCAGCTTGACCTGATCGTCCCGCCTTCCCAGATAGAGGAAGCGATCCGCCCCCAGTCGGCGCACCCTATCGCCGGTACGATAGATCCGATGGGTATCGACCCTCAGGAAGGCGGCGCTCGTCAAGGCCGGCTTGCGCCAGTACCCCTCACACAGGGCCGGGCTCTCGATGCAAAGCTCCCCGCACGCCCCCTCAGATACCGGCGACCCCGCCTCGTCCAGCACCCAGTGGCGGTAGCCGGGCAGGCTGTGGCTGATGGTGATCTGCCCCTCCGCCGGTGGCCAGCGCACCTCACTCACCAGCGACCAGACGGTGGCCTCGGTCGGCCCGTAGCAGTTCCACAGCCGCTGGGTGCGACTGCAAAGCTGCTCGGCCAACTCAGAGTCCAGCGCCTCGCCGCCACACAGGGCGGTGAGGCGCTCGCGCCCCTGCCAGCCTGCTTTGAGCAGCATGCGCCAGCAGGCCGGGGTGGCCTGCAGGAAGTTGATGGAAGGATCCGCCTCGAGCAACGCCATCATTCCCAGGGGATCCTTGTTGTGCTCGCCGCCGGCCACCGTCAGCCGGCCCCCGCCCCAAAGCGGGCCCAGCATCTCCAGCAAGGAGATGTCAAAGGCCGGGGTGGTGATAAAGAGCCAATGGCTGTTAGGTGATAGCCCGAGCCGCTCGCGGATCCCGTCGAGGAAGCAGAGCAAGGCCCGCCGGCTGATGACCACCCCCTTGGGCTCGCCGGTGGATCCCGAGGTGAACATCATGTAGGCCGCCAGCGCATCGTCCACGTTGGGCCACTGCACGGTCGCAGCCCCCGCGTGACCGATGCCGGCGAGGGAGCGCAGCGGACAGCCAAACGCGGGCACATCGCCATGTCCATCACAGATCACCGCCGAGAGCCGGGCCTGACGGGCGATACCCTGCAGCCGCTCCACCGGGAAATCCGGCTCGAGTGGCACAAAGGTGAGGCCGAGGCGCAGGCAGGCGAGCAGGCAGGCCACCAGATCCGGGCCTCTCTCCAAGTAGAGGCCGACCCGCTCTCCCACCGCCAGCCCCTGCAGGCGGGCGGCGATCTGACCGACCCGCAGGCTGAGCTCGCCATAGTTGAGCCAGGCGCCGGGACCGGCCTCGCCCGTGCCTTGCTCACTCATGCCGCGCTCATTCACACCAACCCCGCCCATGCCGATGGCGGGGGCCAGCGGCGTGGCGGCGAGGCAATCGGCCAGACGCGAGCCCAGGGTCTGCTCTGTTGCCAGCCCCCCTTGCGGAAGGCTCAACTCCCGATTGGCTTTCGGTTTGACGGGAGCCTGGTCAATCTTGGTCAGGGCCGTCATAGCACCTCCTCGGGCAGCCGCACCAACCAGTGCTGATAGAGCCGGCTGGGGGATGAATGGGCCTTGAGATCCCGCAGGGTGAGCGGCGCACGCTCGCCGGCAAAGGCGGTATTGAGAGCCGCCAGCAGGGCGAGCTGCTGCACCGAATCCACCCCGAGTTCACACAGGGTCTGTTGCCAGACGCCGGGCACGCCGCACTGGCGCTCCCACAGGGCCACCAGCGGACGAGCCGCGGGCGGACAGGGCCCAGCGACTGGCGCCGCGACGCGCGCGGCCACGGGGGCAGGCAGGCTCATCTCATTGGGTCTGGCCGGCAGCGCAAGGTGCGCCCCCGCCAGCCAGCCGAGCTCGGTCAGCCAGGTGGCCAGCACGGCTTCCGCCTGCGCCATGGGGATCAGATCCCCGTCGAACTCGAGGCGCAGATTGAACTGGCCGCTGCGGGCGTTCACCACCAGGGAGAGCGGCAGTTCCACCTTCTCCACCACGGCGCCAAAGCGCGGCACCAGCTGATGGGGCTCCGGCTCCTCCGGCAGCGCCGGCACAGGGTAGTTCTCGAACACGAACAGGCTCTGGAACAGGCGCGCTCTGCCCTGCGTCAGCGCGGCGAGCGACTGGGTACCGTGCTCGTTGAGTGCCATCAAATCCGACTGCAGCCGGGCGATATGCTCGGCCAGGGTCGCCTCGGTGCGCCAATCCAGGCTGAGCGGCAGACTGTTGATATAGAGGCCGACGCTCTGGGTGATCCCCTCGATGGGGAAATCCCGGCCCGGCGTCACGTTGCCCACCAGGGTGATGTCGTCGCCACAACGGCGGGCCAGCAACCGATGCCAGGCGTATTGGGCCAGCAAGCCCGTGGTTACCCCCAGCTCGCGGGCACGGGCCTCCAGTTGAGCCGACACCTGCGGCGCCAGGGTCTGGCCGCACACCGCAGGCCTGTGCTGCGTCAGCTGCGGCTCCAGCGCCACCCCGAACAGACGGGAGAGATCATTGGGTCGGGCCAGCTGCTCGGCGCGCCCATGCCAGTAGGCCTCGCTGGCGCGGGTTTGGCTCGCGATATGGCGGCCAAATTCGAGCCAGGCCCCATCCGCTTCGGCTTGCGGCAGCAGGCCGTTCATCAGGGCTTGGTAGCAGCGATGCAGGGAGCCCAGCAGCACTGGGCCGCTCCAGCCATCCAGCACGCCATGGTGGGCGCTGAAGATGACCTTGTGGTGATCGGGTGCCAGTTTGAAGCAGGCGACCCGCAGCAAGGGAGCTTGCTCGAGCGGGATCGGACGGGCCAGATCCTGCTGGCGATAGGCCGCGATGCGCGCCTCGGCCTGCTCATCCCCTACTAGATCCTGATAGTGGAATGGCAGCTCGGCATGGCGCAGGATGCGCTGCAGTGCCACCCCATCCGCCAGCACCAGTTCGCTGCGCAGGGCCGGCCAGCGAGCTATCTGCGCCTGCCAGGCCTGGCGATAGACGGCCAAGTCCAGTGGCTGGTGATACCCTATTTCGGTCTGCAGATGGTAAGCCGTATCACGAGGCGCCAGCGCCCTGTGATAGAGCATGCTCTGCTGCAAGGACGTCATGGGCAGCAGTGTCTCCACCTCGCGCCCGCTCAGCACCTGGTCGAGCGCCGCTTGCGAGAGGCCAAGCCCCGGGAAGTCGCTCGGGGTGTGGCGCGGAGCGCTCACCCCACAGCAGTGATCCACCAGGGCACGCAGGTTGGCCGCCAATCTCACCATCAGGGCGTCACTCCCCTGCAGGTTGAGGGCACCGACCTGGCGCAGGGTGAGGCAGCCGTCATAGACGCCCCCGTGCAAACTGATAAGCTCGCGCGGCAGGTTGTCCGGTGAGGAGGGTGCCCCCGGCGCCATGGGCAGGGGCTGCCAGGGCTGACCTGCAGCGCCCTGATGGCTGACTCCCAGATAGTTGAAGACGATGAGGGCCTCGGGCAGTTCCCAGCCACGGGGATGGTGCAGACGAAGGGCGTTGAAGCCTACCCCCTTGTCCGGTACGGCCCGCAGCCGCTCCTTGGTGGCACACACCAGCGCATCCCACTCTGGCTCATCGGCCAGCGCCAGCGGATAGGTGCTGGTGAACCAGCCCAGGGTGCGGCTCACATCGAGTTCAGCATCGATTGCCTCGCGGCCGTGCCCTTCCAGCATCACGCAGTGACGTGTGCCATAACCCAGCTCGCTCAGGGTGCGAGTCAGGGCGGCCAGCAACAAGTCGGGTACCCGGGTGAAGAAGGCCTGATTGGCCGGGTCGATCAAGCGGGCCGTGGTCTCCTTGTCCAGTTGCAGCAGGCTGGCGGCGGCGCGGCCATTTTCGGCGCGCTGTGCTTCCAGCAGTCCTCGCTGGTTGCCCTCCCCCTGGGCCAGCCAGAACGCCAGCTGATCCTCTTCGCGCAGGGCGTAGGCGGCCAGCCCTTCGCCCCACTGGCGATAGCTGCTGCCCTTGGCGGGCAGGGGCTCGCCCCTGCTCACCCGGGCGAGATCCTCGGCCAGAATGCGCCAGGAGACGGCATCGATGACCAGATGGTGAAAGGCGAGGAAAAGCCCCTCCACCGGCTCTGCCTCACCCTCGATGGCCAGGTTGCGCAGGCGGGCCCAGGCCAGGGTGTGGCCACTGGCAGGATCCAGATCCCTCTGCAACTCGGTCAGGCGGGCCTGCAGTTCAGCCCCGCCGAGGGCCCCTGCATCCAGGGTCGGCAAGGGCGGCAGCGCCAGCTCGGCCAGATAGCGCTGGCCGGTCGGGGTCACCGCCAGACGCAGGGCATCGTGGTGCTGGCGCAGGGTAGTCAGCCAGCCGGCCAGGGTGTCATCATCGATCCCGGCGGGCAGGCGCAGTATTACCCCCTGGTTCCAGTGGCCGGGCTTGGCGTAGCCCTGCTCGAAGAACCAGTGCTGGATGGGATGGAGCGGGAAACCGCCGACCAAGTTGCCCTGTTCGGTCTGATGGCTGACTGCCTGCTGCTGGCCGAGCTGGCGGCAGAGGCGGCGCACCGTCTTGGCCTCGAACACGTCCTTGACGCTGCAGTGCAGCCCCGCATCCCGCAGCCTTGTGGTGAGCTGGATGCTGAGGATGGAATCGCCGCCTAAGCGGAAGAAGTCATCCTCCACTCCGAGGGGTTGCTTGAGCACCCCCTGCCAGATGGCGAGCACAGTCTGCTCCAGCTCGCTCTGTGGCTCACTCTTGCTCTGCTGCCAATCAATGGCAGGCAGGCGGCGCAGGTCCAGTTTGCCGTTGGGGGTGAGCGGCATCTCGGGCAGCCAGCAGAGCCGCACCGGCACCATGTATTCGGGCAGGCATTCGCCAGTCCGTTGCAGCAGGGCCTCGCCGTCCGGCTCGCTCGCCCCCTCATGCAGGCAGGCGTACGCCAGCAGGCGACCCTCCTGCACCACTACCTTGATCTGGCGGATGGCCGGGCACAGCGCGGCGACTTGCGTCTCTATCTCGCCGGGCTCGATGCGATAGCCCCGCAGCTTGATCTGCTCGTCAATCCGGCCCAGATATTGGATGTTGCCGTCGCGGCGCCTGAGCGCCCGATCGCCTGTGCGGTAGAGGCGGTAAGTGCGGGCATCCGTATCTGCATCAAGCGTCAGCTCAATAAAAGCCTCTTGGGTTCGCTCCGGTAGATTGAGGTAACCACGGGCAAGACCCAAACCACTCAGGCAGAGCTCGCCGGGCACACCCACGGGGCAGAGGTTGCCCCCTTCGTCCAGGATCAGCGCTTTTAAATTGCTGATGGGCTGGCCTATGGTGATGGGCTGACCCGGCACGAGCCGCGCGCAGAGCGCCGTGACTGTGCACTCGGTCGGGCCGTACATGTTAAAGAGTGCTACCCGCTCCCCCCAGCGTTCCACCAGGCTGCTCGGGCACGCCTCGCCGCCGAAACCGATGGCCTTGAGGGAACCGAGATCGGTCGGTGGCAACAGGTTTGCCAGCAGGGCGGTCGGCAGGACCATATGGCTGGCGCCACAGTTGATCGCTGCCGTGATGGCCCCCTCGCCCGGCTCACCAAAGTGCAGGGCCGCGCCGCAGTAGAGCGGCAGCAGGGTCGTCATGTTACCCGCATCGAACGAGAGGGACATGCAGTTGAACATGGCACCCTCGTGATCAAGGGCGATGCGCTCGGCATGATCCGCCATCAGGTTGACCAGGCTGCCCTGCTCCACCATGACCCCCTTGGGCAGGCCGGTACTGCCGGAGGTGTAGATGATCTGGGCCAGCATGGCTGCGTCCCGGGGGATGGCGGGAGCCTTGCTTGGTAACCCATCCAGCGCCAGCCGATGCAGGTTGTGGTAACCGGCATCTGTGCCCTTGATGGCTTCGGCGAGCCGGGCATCCGGCTCTCCTCCCAGCACCAGCACAATGCTGGCGTCGCCGAGGATATGGGCCAATCGCTCGGCGGGATAGGCGGGATCGAGCGGCACATAGGCCGCCCCCGCCTTCCAGCAGGCGAGCAGGGCGACCGCGAAAGCCACATCCCGTCTGGCCTGGATGCCGATGGCGGCGCCCGGCTTCACGCCTCGGGTCAGCAGCCAGTGGGCCAGCCGGTTGGCGCGCGCCTCCAGCTCGCCGTAACTCAGGGTACCCTCGCCATCACTCACCGCCAGCGCGTCGGGACGCTCCGCCGCGCGGCGCTCTATGTGGCAAAGCAGGGTGTCGCGGCTGGGGTAATCCAGGGGCAGACTGGCGAGCTCGGCGGCCAGCGCTGCCCTGTCTGCGCCCGCCTCCAGCGGCAGTTGCCAGATGTCGGTCTCGGGGGCCGCTACCACGGCGCGCATCAGGTACAGCAGGCGATCGGCGTAAGCCTGGATGGTCTCTCGCTCGAACAGGGCGGTGGCAAACAGCCAGTCCACCCTGACGGAATCCATCAACTCGGTCACCTTGACCGAGATGTCGGTCTTGGCGGGCAGCACCGGAGAGGTCTCCTCCACCAGCTGGCAGCCGGGGATGAGATCGTTGAAATCCACCTTGGCCTGATACACCAGCATGATCTGGAAGATGGGGTTGATGGCGGTGGTGCGATCCGCGCCTATGGCCTCGGCCAGCGCCTCGAAGCGGTAGAGCTGGTGATCGAAGGCCGCCAGATCCTCCTCCCGGCACTGCTGCAGATACTCGATAAAGCTGGGGCGACCGTCGAGCTGGGTGCGCAGTACCAGGGTATTGACGAAGAAGCCCACCAGGGACTCTATCTCGTGGCGCTCGCGGTAGGCGAGCGGCGTGCCTATGACGA
Source organism: Aeromonas sp. 2HA2 (assembly GCF_029237345.1). Lineage (NCBI taxonomy): Bacteria > Pseudomonadati > Pseudomonadota > Gammaproteobacteria > Aeromonadales > Aeromonadaceae > Aeromonas > Aeromonas sp. 2HA2. The sequence goes on from NZ_JAACGB010000004.1 coordinate 82,987, forward strand.
CTTCCTTCTCGCCGCTCTGGCGCACCATCAGCAAGGCAAACAGGGCGTGCAGGCCGATGAAGTTGGAGGTGTTATGGCGCTGGCACAGCCGCTTGAAGCTCTCCCACAGGGCATTGTCTATGGTGGAGAAGACCAGCTCGCCACCGCTGGCCTGATGGGCCGGGCGGGGCTTGTCCAGCGGCAGGCCGTGCACCTCGGGGCTGCCACCGAGGCGGTCGACCCAGAACGGCTTGAACTCGGCGTGATAATCGAGAAAACGGTCCGAGTTGAACCAGCGGGCATAGTCGATGTAGGTGAGCGGCAGCTCGCTCACCTGCAGGGGTTCGCGATTCTGGTGGGCAAGAAAGGCGCGCTTGAGATCCGCGAACATGTTCTTGACCGACCAGCCGTCGGAGATGATGTGGTGCTGGGTGATCAGCAGCACGTGCTCGCGGCTGCCGAGCCGGATCAGGTGCACCCGGCTGAGATCCCCCTGGGTCAGGGAGAAGGGGCGGCCTATCTCCTCGCGCACCCGGCGGGCCACATAGGCCTCGCGCTCGGCTGCGGACTGCTCACTCACGTCCTCAATATGCAGCTTGAAGGGCACGTGCGGCAGTATCTCCTGGGCCCCCCTGCCCGCCTCGTCCTTGACGAAACGGGTGCGCATGCTGGGGTGGCGGGCAAACAGGTGGTCGAAGGCAAATTCCAGGGCTCGGGTATCCAGCTCGCCACGGACCCTGAAGTAGACCGGCATATTGTAGAGATGGGAGGCCTCCTCATACTGCTCGATAAACCAGAGCCCGCTCTGGGAGGAGGAGAGCGGGCCGCTCTGAACGCCTTGAGCGGCAATGGGGGCCTCGAAGGCGGCGCGAGCCGCCAGACAGCGCACCAGCTCATCCTTGTGCGCCTTGATTTGGGCGCCGATGGCGGGGGTCAGTGCCTCCTTGCTCGACTGGGAAATCAGCTGCCCTTTCTCGTTGAGGGCCAGCCTGACACCCTGGCGTTCCAGCTGTTTTAGCAGCGTTATCATATTGTTCATGACTTACCTCAGGCGCTCAGGCTGGCGCCGCCATCGACGACCAGATCCTGCAGCGTGATATGGCTGGCCAAGTCCGAGGCCAGGAAGAGCACTGTATTGGCGATTTCCGCCGGGGTGGCGATTTTGCGCAGGGGAATGCCGAGCTTGAACTGATCCGGCAGCCCGGCAATGGTGCGGGCCATGGCCCCCTCGTCCGGCAGCATGCCCCGCAGCATGGGGGTATCCGTCGAGCCCGGCGACACCAGGTTGACCCGCACGCCGAAGGGGGCCAGCTCCAGCCCCACCGTCTGGGTCAGGCTGGTGACAGCCGCCTTGGAGGCGCAGTAGGCCGCCATCTGCATGCGCGGCACATGGGCGGCGTTGGAGCCTATGGTGACGATGGCGCCGCGCCGCTGCGTCTTGAAGTGGGGCACCAGGGCCCGCAGCAGATAGAAGACGCCGGTAGCGTTGACCGTCATGCAGTCGTGCCAATCCTGGTCGCTCAAGTTTTCGGTGGGGCCGAGGCGCAGCACCCCGGCCCCGTTGACCAGCACATCCAGCCCGCCGTCCGCCAGCAGCGCTGTGCAGCAGGCGTTCACCGCCGCCGCATCACCGATGTCGAGCAGCCGGGTGGCATAGGGGTAACCGGCCTCGGGGAACGCCAGATCCAGCCCCACCACGGCGGCGCCGGCGGCCACGAACTGCTCGGCCACCTCGCGCCCTATGCCACGGCCAGCTCCGGTCACCCAGACCCGCTTGCCACTGAAATCAAAGGCCATTGTTTGTTGATCCTTGCTCATCACCACACCATCTCCACGCTCTCTTCATCCTCGGTCAGCTTGCCGTCGAGGAAGCGGCAGAAGTCGTCCAGACGGGGGTGGTCGAACACGTCGGAGACCTTGACCTGCACCCCGAACTCGGCGCCGAGCCGGTTCACTATCTGTATGGTCTGCAGGGACTGGCCCCCCAACTCGAAGAAGTTGTCCGCTGGCGCCATGGTGGCCAGCCCCAGGATCTGCTGCCAGATGGCGCCGACCCGGTTCTCGGTTTCACTGCCGAGGGTCAGTGCCTCATCCGTGGACTGGTACTGAGCCAGCAGGGCCTTGCGATCCAGCTTGTTGGAGCCGGTGCGGGGCAGCTGGTCATAGTGGCGATAGTCGGTGGGGATCATGGCGGCGGGCAACACCTTGGCGAGCTGCGCCTTGATGGCCCGACTGTCGCGCTCGGAGCCGGCCACGAAGGCCACCAGCCGGCGTACGCTGCCGATGCTCACCCCCTGCACGCAGGCCTCGTCCACCCCGGACAGGGCCAGCAGCTGGGCCTCCACCTCGCCGGGCTGGATACGATAGCCGCTGATCTTGAATTCGTTGTCGCGCCGGCCCAGATAGACCAGCCGGCCGGCCTCCAGCCGCACCCGATCGCCGGTGCGATAGACGGGCAGCGCCTGCTCACCGACCCTAAGGGTGTCAAAACCGCCCTGCTCACTCTGCACATTCACGCTCTGCGCGCCACCCACATAGCCGTTGGCAAGCTGCGGGCCGAGCAGCACCAGCTCCCCCTCGCTGGCAGGCTGTTCCCCTGCCCCCAGAATGAGCGCCTGCATGCCAGGCAGCGGCAGACCGATGGGCAGCTGAGCCTGGTTCGGGTCTTCCTGCTGCAGCTCCTGGGTAGTGACCACCACAGTGGTCTCGGTGGGGCCGTAGGTGTTGAAGAGGCGCACATCAGTGCGGCCCTGACGCTGCCACTGGGCCAGTTGCTCGGGGTAGACAACCTCGCCGCCTATGATGACGGTGGCAAGAGAGGCCGGAATGTGGGCCTGGCCCGCCGTCAGCGCCACCACCCACTCGTTCCAGAACGCGGTGGGCAAATCGAGGTGGGTGATTTCCATCTGCTCCACCCCAGCCGCAAAGGCAGCCATGGATTCGAGCAGGGCGTCGGTGCGCAGCACCAGGGTGGCACCGGCGCTCAGTGTGGCGAACACCTCCTCTATGCTGGCGTCGAAATTGAAGGGGGCAAATTGCAGCATCCGCGCGCCCTCGTTCAGGTGATAGCGGCAGCGGGCGGCAGCGGCGAAGTGATCGAGCGCCCCATGACTGACCGCCACCCCCTTGGGCAGGCCGGTCGAGCCCGAGGTGAACATCAGGTAGGCGACGGCGCGGCCGGCGGCCGGCTGGTTCAAGCGGTTGTCGCTCACCAGGTCCCCCGCCAGGAGAGTGCGCCCCTCAAACAGGCTGGCCAGCTTGTGACGATACTCGGCCTGGGTGATCAGGGTCTTGACCTCGCCAAGGCGCAGTATATGGCCCTGGCGCTCCAGCGGCTGCTCGGGGTCGAGGGGCACGTAGACGGCGCCCGCCAGCAGCACCGCCAGCTGGGCGAAGATGGCCTGGGGAGAGCGGGCCAGCATGACGCCGACCCTGTCCCCGGGTTGCACGCCGGACGCCTGCAGGGCTGCCGCCATCTGCTCGCAGCGGGCCAGCAGCGCCTCGTAGCTGACGCTCGCCTCCCCTTGTATCAGGGCAATCTTGTTCGGGGTCTGGGCGGCGAAGTGGCAGAGCGCGTCCAGCACCGGGCGCACCTGGAGAGCTTCGTGAGCCGGAGCCGTGATCATGGCTCCCAGCCGCTGCTCGGCCAGCCAATCGGCCTTGAGGGTGCCCAGGGTCTGGGCGGGCTCAGCCAGCCAGCGCCCCAGCAGGGCGAACAGGGTATCGGCGATGGTCGCCAGATCTTGCTGCTGGTAACAGCCGGGGTTGGCGTCCAGATCCAGTCTGGGCTGGCCATCCGCGCCAACCTGCACCTCTATGGTGAGATCCTCCACAGGCCCGGCGCTGATGTTGAGGATATGGGCACTGAGGGGACCAAACCGGCGGGCATGATCGAACGGCATGATATTGACCAGAGGGCCGAACAGCCGCTTGTCGCCCCCCACCAGGCCAAGGTCTCGGCGCAGCAGCTCGTAGCGGTAGTGCTGGTGCTTGCGCACGCCGCGCTTGGCCTTGGCCACGGCGCCAGCGGCCCCCGCCAGATCCAGTTCTTCACCGAGCGCCAGCGCCAACGGGGTGATGTTCATCTGCATGCAGGGCACTGTCAGCGACGCCGAGCCGATGCGGTTCATCATCATCAGGCCAAGCAAAGTTTGTTGCTGGCCACTGGCAAGGGAGAGCTGGGCCGAGAGGCCGGCCAGCAGCAGATCGGGCCAACCCAGCTTGTGCTCGTCGGCAAAGCCGGTCAGGGATTGCCACAGCGCCGCGGGCAGCGGACGGCTCTCGCGGATAAATTCGGCGGCGATGGGGGCGCGGGTCTCGCCAAAGGATTTCACCTCGGGCCAGGCTTGCAGTTGCTCCTGCCAGAAGCTGCGGGCGGCAGCGTTCTTGCCGCTCTGCTCGCGGCTATCTTCTTCGGCCAATACCTCGTGCAGGGAACCGAAGGGGGATGGGGACTCCATTTCCCCGACCAGCTCCTCTGCATACAGCTCGGCGATACGCTGGAACAGCAAGGTGGTGCCAAAGCCGTCCAGTGCTATGTGGTGCACGCAGCTGTAGAGGTAATCCCGACCGGGGCCACGCAGCAGGGCGAAGCGGCAGGGAGCCTCTTCGGTCAGTTTGAACGGGCGGCGCAGATCGGCCCATGCCCAGGCGCGGGCGACGACCTCATCATCGCTTTCAAGGTTCACCTCGTCATAGGCGAGTGGCGCCTCGTCCGAGACGAAGCAGACCGCCTCCCCATCGTCTTCGAAGTGGCCCTTGAGCGCCTCGCACTCACCCACAGCCCGGGTGAGCGCAGCCACCAGCACGGCCACGTCGACCTTGCCATCGAAGGCGATACACTCGGCGGTGTTGAACATGGCCTTGTCGTCGTTGAGCAAGTGACCGGACCAGAGCCCCTGCTGGGGTATGGTCAGAGGGAAGCGGCTCATGGGGTCACCTCCAGCGCCTGCGCTGCCAGCTTGGCCTCGATCAAACGCCACCAGCCGTTGAGGGTCGGCAGCTTGGCCAAGTCCACGAAGCCCAGCTCCACCCCGGCGGCGCGCCACTCGGTGAGCAAGGACATGATGCGCACCGAGTCGAGGCCGTAGTCGATGAGGTTCTCGTCCGGGTCAAACTCTCCTTCGTCTTCATCGATATGGCTCAGCAGCCGCGCCTTGAGCCCCTCATACGTCAGCAACGGATTAGTCTGGACGGCGAAAGTGGAAGCCGGGGCAAGTGCCAGCACCTCCTCGCAGGGGATCACCTTGCCGCAGCGGGTCGCAACATAGTCGAGCGCCATCTGGTGATCGGCCAGGGAGAAGTCCGCTATCCCGTCTGCCAGGAAGAAGGGCTGGATGTCGCGCATGAAGGCGTCACAGGCGGTCATCATGCAGCCGATATGGCCGTAGATGCCGCCTATGATGAGCTGATCCCGCCCCAGGTCTTTGAGCATCTGTTCGAGTTCGGAGCGCTGGAAGGCGCTGTAGCGCCACTTGACCAGCACTGTGTCGTCACGCTCCGGGCGCAGCCCTGCCACCACCTGTTGCAGCTCGGGACTCTTGTTCAGACCCGGGCCCCACATGTCGTTGAGCAGGGCGCGATCTTCGGGGGATTGATCCTTGGGCTGGGCCGTGTAGAAGACCGGGATGCCGAGGGCCTTGCACTGTTTGCGCACCGCGGCGAGCCGCTCGGTGAGGGCCTGGATCAGCGGGCTGTTCTCGCCATAAAACGCGGTGAAGTACTCCTGCATGTCGTGGATCAGCAGGGCGGCGCGCTTGGGATCCAGGGTCCAGTTGACCTTGTTGGCCTTCCACTGGCTGGGCATGGCGTAGTTGTTCAGGGTTGGGATAGCCATAACGTCATGATTCCTTTTTAGTTTTAAGCTGTTGTCAGGGGTTGGCTGGCGGCGATGACTTGCGCGATGCGCGCTCGCAGCCCCTGCTTGTCAATCTTGCCCACCGCCGTCATGGGCAGGGCATCCAGAGTTTCGAAACGGTCGGGCAGCTTGAAATCCGCCACGCCGCGCTCACGCAGAAACTTGCGCAAGGCCAGCGGCTTGAGCCCCGGCTCGGTGCTGACGATAAAGGCGCAGCTCTTCTCCCCCATGGCGCTGTCGGGCATGGAGACCAGGGCCGCCTGGGTGATGGCCGGGTGGTGCAGCAGCTGGTTCTCCACCTCTTCCGCCGCTATTTTCTCGCCGCCCCGGTTGATCTGATCCTTCTGCCGCCCCACCACAGTGAGGTAGCCATCGGCATCCTGCACCACCAGATCGCCGGAGCAGTAGAAGCCATCGGCATCGAACACACGGGCGTTGTGGGCCTGGCTCTTGTAGTAACCGCGGAAGGTGTAGGGACCACGAGTGTGCAGAGCGCCGGGCTGGCCCGGGGCGACTGGGTTGCCCGCTTCGTCCAGAATGCGCACCTCGTCATCCGGGCTCATGGGGCGGCCCTGGGTGTGAATGATCTTCTCGTCGGGGTCAGAGAGCCGGGTGTAGTTGACCAGCCCCTCCGCCATGCCGAACACCTGTTGCAGCCGGCAGCCGAGCAGCGGGGTGATCTTTCTGGCCACCGCTTCGGCCAGCTTGGCTCCCCCCACCTGCAGCAAGTCGAGGCTGGCGAGCTGACTGCGCACTGACGGGTCAGATTCAGCCGCCTGCAACCAGAGAGAGACGGCCGGTGGCACCAGAGAAGTGAGGTTGACCTTGTGGCGGGCCACAAGCGGAAAACAGCTCATGGGGCCGGGATCCGGCGCCAGCACCACGGCGCCGCCCGCCTCGAACACCCCCAGCGCCCCGGGGGAGCTCAAGGGGAAGTTGTGGGGAGCCGGCAGGGCACAGAGATAACGGGTATGGGGCCCCAGCTCACAAATTTCATTGCTTCTGCGCACGCTGTACAGGTAATCGTCGTGGGTGCGGGGAATGAGCTTGGGAGTGCCGGTGCTGCCACCGGAGAGCTGGAAGAAGGCCACCTCGTCCGCCGGGGTCGGGCCATAGGCGGGGATGGCCAATCCCTCGGTCTTGGCCAGATCACTCAGCCAATGGGTCAGCCCCAGTTCCCCGCTCTCGCCATCGAGCAACACCAGCTCGGCGCCTATGCCTCGCAGCAGGTCACTGTGGCGATCCCCGCTTGCAAACAGCGGATGGGCAAGCGAGCCGATAAAGAGCCTGGGCCTGATCTGCTCGGCGTAAGAGGCCAGCTCCAGCCGGTTGTGGCTAAAAAGGGCGTTGACCGGCGCTATGCCCGCTTTGAGCAGGGCGAAGAACACCAGATAGAACTCGGCCACATTGGGCAGCTGCACCAGAGCGGTATCCCCCACACCCAGGCCATGGCGGGCCAATCGCCCGGCCAATCGGCTCGAGGCAGCGTCCAGCTCGCGATAACTGAAACTGCGTTCGCCGCAGAGGATGGCGGTGGCATCCGGCGCCACTTCGCACTGGCGATCCAGCATGGCGGTCAGGGGCTCGCCGCGCCAATAGCCCTTGGCACGATACTGCTCCGCCAAGGCTTCGGGCCAGCGGGTATAGGGCAGGAAGCGGTTGGACTGCGTCATTGTGCCACCTCCAGATCCAGACCAAGAGCCTTGAGCATGGTGCCCAGCTTGGTGCCGGTCTCGGCCCACTCCATGGCGGGATCCGAGCCTGCCACTATGCCGGCGCCGGCAAACAGCTCCACCTGATGGCCATCGAGCACACCGCAGCGGATCACCACGGCCCACTCGCCATTGCCCTGACTGTCGCACCAGCCGACGATGCCGCTGAACAGGGCACGCCTGAAGGGTTCCTGCTCGCGGATGAACTGGCGCGCCAGATCTGTGGGATAACCGCACAGAGCCGGGGTCGGATGCAGCTGGCAAGCCAGGGAGAGCACAGAAGCCTGCCCCGCATGCAGCTGACCGGCGATGGGCGTGCCCAGATGCCAGAGGGTATCCGTGCTCATCAGGGTAGGATTGGCGGGAATGGCCAGTTCGCGACAGTGGGGGGCCAGCACCCGGCGGATCTCGTCGATCACCAGGCGGTGTTCATGCTGATCCTTGTGGGAGGCCAGCAGATCCCGGGCCACCCGTTTGTCCTGTTCTGGCTCGTTACCGCGCTTGGCAGAGCCCGCCAGCGGGTGAGTGAACACCTCTCCCCCGCTGACCCGCAGCAGCAGCTCTGGGCTGGCCCCAAGCAGACGGCGATCTTGCCCGAGCGGCAGGGAGAAGTGGAAGGCATGGGGGTTCTGGCTCATCAGGCGGGCCAGCACCTGCTCGGGATCGGCTGGCTTGTGCAGCGTGAGCGATAGCTTGCGCGACAGCACCACCTTGGAGAGACGACCTTGTGCAAACGCATCCAGCGCCGAGCTGACCGAGGCTTTGAACTCGGCCGCCGCCGGTGTGCTCTGTACCGAAATGACCTGGTTGCTCGCTGGTGCGCTGGCCAGGGCGGCTTTGGCTGCAAACGTCATCGGCTCGGAGGCCATGCGCACGCCCCGTTCATAACGACCAGGCACATAGAGGCAGGAGGCTTCGGCCGGATCGAAGGCAAAGGCACCGATCAGCAGCGGATTGGCTTGCCCTGCGGCCTCGGCCGCCGCCAGCGCCCGGGCTATCTGTCGCTCCAGCAAGGGCCATTCACAGGCGGGCGTGGTGATAGGCTGACCCAGGTCGTAGGCACTGATCGTGCCCTGACCGGAGGTAAACAAGAAATCGGGCGGGGACGCAGCCTGGGCAGGCGCGCTATTTTCCATCACAAGAGTATCCACGTTACACCCTCAAACATGATTCAAAATGATAATGATTATCAATTTGTATTTGTGCGGCGGTAAAATACTCGCTTTGAAATCACCCGGTCAATGGGATTTTTATATCGTTAAAACGGGAACTTATCTGTGGATATTGGGTGGGCCGCGCCAGCCGCGGGCTGCCTTGTCATTACACCCGCAGTTACTCGTATGAACACGCAGCTCACACCCCATATGAGGCTGCGACAAAAACGGGGGCTAGGTGCTCATGCTGGCAGCCAGGGGCGTTTCCCCCTAAGATGGCGCCATCTTTTTGGTCATGTATCTCAACTCACGGAACTGTCGATGTTAAAGCACCTGCTTCTGCTTCCCCTCAGCCTGCTGCTGGCAGCCTGTTCGCTCACCCAGTACAACGTCAGCGAAAGCGAAATCAACCAATACCTCAAAGAGAGTGTCGCCTTCGAGAAACAGCTGGGGATCCCCGGCATCATGTCGAGCAAGGTTCGTCTCGACGAGATGCAGAGCCGCATCGGCCGCAGCAGCGCCGATCGGATCGAGCTGGATGCTGCCGGTGATCTGCAGGTCAGCAGCCCCCTTGGCAGCCAGCAGATGAAGATCCGCTTCTCCCTCAGCGCCCGCCCCGACTATGTGGCCGAACAGGGTGCCATCTATCTGCGCGATCTGGAGCTCGTCTCGGTCAAGACGGAACCAGCCGACGTGGGCGCCGCCCTCACTCCCCTGCTCTCCACCTTCAACCAGTCCCTCTCCCTGTTCTTCTCCCAGACCCCCGTCTACCGTCTGGATGGCAGTCGCAAAAACGAAGCCAGGATCAAAGACAAGATAGAGGCTCTCAAGGTAGAACCGGGTCGACTGGTCATCCCCTTCAAGCTGCTGTGACCCTCTGGCCGCGCCCCTCTTCTCTTCAACCCCCGGGGCGCGGTTTTTTCTTCTCAAGCTCCCCCCTTTGTCTCATAATGCACACCATTCTCATTTAGATTCATGAGAAGCGTCATAATAAAATCAAACATATGGTGAGAAGGGACATGAGAAAAACCGTACTGGTACAGGCGATCGCCTGCGCACTGCTCAGTGGCGCCGCACAGGCTGCCGTCAAGGTGGAAGACAAGACGTTCAACACAGCCGCCAACATGCTGGCCTATACCGAATTCGAGCTCTCCGGCGAGCCGCTGGCCGAAGCGCTGGGACTGGATCTGGATGTGCTGGATGCCAACCGCGCCGATGAGCCGACCCCGTTCGACTTCGCCGCCGGCATCGAATCCTATGAATATTCCGAAGAGGCCATGTACGCGCTGAACTATCAGTCCGGCATGGGCCCCCATCTGGTGAACGGTCCGCAAAACCTGGCCCGCGGCGGCACCCTGGCCGACCTCGGCAAGCGGGTGCTGGCCATGGCCGAGGCCGTCGGCTTCCCGGCCGATGAAGTGCCACAGGGCATGTATCCCCTCTCCCTGCCCTATGCTTCCGCCAATCCGGAGTTTGCCCAGGCGGTAAACACCGCCCCGGTCAACGGCGATCAGGTCACCATCAAGACCGCCAAGGGCACAGAGAAAACCGTCAAGACCCAGGTGCCCGCCTATTTTCGTGACTACGCCACCCTGCGCTGGAGCGGTGCCGACAACCTGCTGAACCCGGCAGCCGTGGGCGGCATACTGCTCAAGGAAGTAATGTGGTCCCAGGATTTCCTTGGCGGCATGCACGTGGCCGAGAGCGATGAAGAGGTGGAAGCCGCGTCCGCCACCATGGATCAGGACGGCAAGCACAAGCTCGGCGTCTCTGCCGCCGACGGCTTCAACGGCATGATGCTGACCGAGCAGTCCATCGACAAGCTGGCCATCATGCAGGGCCAGCTCGGCTTCGATGGCAAGCAGCTGGGTGCCAACATCACACCGCAATACGATCCGTCCAAGGGTATCGTCTACTTCCCCCATCAGGTGAAAGTGACCGAAACCAGCAAGAATGACGTGGGTGCCATCGGCAAGCTGGAGGTGGTGGATGGCTCAGCCCAGCTGCGCGATGCCTGGATGATGCTGTGGCCGCTCTCCGAGTTCTACGCCTTCAGCGATCAACGCACGGCCAACACCAACCAGAACCCGGCCTTCCACGCCGTGTTTGACGGTGCCCCGTTCGCCGCTGCCCCTGCCGCCAACAAGGGCAGCGATGCCGCCAAGCTGGTGGCAGGGGAAGATGCCTTCTCCCTGGCGCTGAATCTCTCCGGCATGGTGTTCAAGAACCTCAACGCCCTGCACTTCGAGCCCAAGGCCGGTACCCTGGTCGACAGCTGGCAGGCCGGCAAACAGGGCAAGCACCTCACCACTTTCGACGCCGCTTACGCCCTGGTCGCCTTGCAGATTTTCCAGCGTGCGCAGGATGCTCTGCCGGTCGGTTATGCCGCCGGTGACAACGGCGAGCTGGATCTGAAAACCGCACAAGGCCAACAGGCGCTGGTACTCATTCGCCAACAGGCTGATTTCATTCTCGGCCAGTTGATGGGCAAGAACGGCCTGGTGTATGACGGCCTGACCCTGGGTGGCAAGCCGGATGCGGGTCAATCCGTGGATGCGCAATTTGCCGCCGTGCGCGGGCTGACCGCGGCCTTCCTCGCCACCTCCGATGCCAAGTACCGCAATGCAGCACGCGAGCTGTTCATCGCGACCGACAAGGCGTACTTCAATGCCAAGGCAGGCACCTGGCTTGCGGGCAAGCAGGGTGAATACACTCCCTGGACCCAGGCCGCCATCTCTGGCGCCCTGCGTGCTGCTATGCTGAACCTTCGCAACGAAGGCACGGAAAAGGCCCCCGAGCTGGAGCTGGCACAGCTGACCCAGCGCTATGTGGGCTGGTTCCGTGGCACAGTCAACGGCGGCATGCAGATGGCCGAGTGGATCGGCGACTCCGGTGAAAACGTCATCGAAGGGGCCGGTGGCGACACCGACGAAGATGGCGTGCCGCAAGTCACCGCAGCCGGTGGCAAGCACGGCACCGCCATGGTGATGGCCGCCAAGGCCATTGTGAGCGAAAAATAAGTCCGCGAGTAAATCCAGCGATCACACCATAAAGAAAGGGAGCCGATTCGGCTCCCTTTGCATTACAACGTCTGACACAGTTTCAAGCTTCTCTCTCACGCCAGCTTGGCAAGCATCTCCTTGGTCACCAGCACGATTCCCTGCTCTGAACGGTAGAAGCGACGTACATCCTCATCGGCGTTTTCACCCACCACCAGTCCATCTGGCAACACGCAGCCTTTATCCACCACAACCCGGCGCAGACGGCAACCGGCACCTATCTCGACACCGGGGAAAATCACCGCCTGATCCAGGGTACAGAAGGAGTGAACCCGCACATTGGTAAAGAGCACAGAGTTGAGTACGAAAGAGCCGCTGACAATCGATCCCCCCGCGAACATGGAGTTGATGGTCATGCCATGCTGGCCGTTTCTGTCCTGCACGAATTTGGCGGGGGGAGACATGTTCTGGCTGGTCCAGATGGGCCAGCTCTCGTCATAGATGTCGAGCTCGGGCACCACGGAGGCGAGATCCATGTTCGCCTCCCAGAACGAATCCAGGGTCCCCACGTCACGCCAGTAGGGTTCCTGCCCCTCCTTGGCACCGACACAGGACATGGTGAAGGGGTGGGCAAACGCCTTGCCCTCGCCCACGATGCGCGGGATCAGGTCCATGCCGAAGTCATGCTTGGACTCCAGATTGTTGATGTCCTCTTCCAGCAGCTGATAGAGGTACTCCGCCTCGAAGATATAGATGCCCATGGAAGCCAGGGAGCGATCTTCGCAGCCGGGCATGGCCGGTGGATTGGCCGGTTTCTCCACGAAGGCGCGGATCTTGCGCTGCTCGTCTATGTCCATGACACCGAAGGCAGACGCCTCGGCGCGCGGCACCTCGATACAGGCCACTGTCACCTTGGCGCCGAGGCGCACGTGATCGAGCAGCATGGCGGCGTAATCCATCTTGTAGATGTGATCCCCCGCCAGCACCACTATGTATTTGGGACCGTAGTCGCGAATGATGTCGACGTTCTGATAGATGGCATCGGCGGTGCCGCGATACCAGTGCACCTCGTCCACCCGCTGCTGGGCGGGCAACAGGTCGATGAATTCGTTCATCTGGTAGCGCAGGAATGACCAGCCCGATTGCAGGTGGCGCAGCAGGCTGTGGGACTTGTACTGGGTCACCACACCCACCCGGCGAATGCCGGAGTTGATGCAGTTGGAGAGCACGAAATCGATGATCCGGAACTTGCCGCCGAAATGGACGGCAGGCTTGGCGCGGTTGTCAGTCAACTGCTTCAAGCGACTGCCGCGTCCCCCCGCGAGCACCAAGGCCATACTCTGATTCAATAGTTGCCGTGCTTTGGCAGTATTTACGGGTTCTAACAACATAATTACCTCTGCCTTGTTTGATCTATTTTCAACCCATCTTCGCCTTTTTAAGGGCTTATGAAAGTGGTTTCACTCACATTTAGCCGATTTCAATTGGCCCTTTTCCAGGAGTTGAGCGGTATCCCATGCTTTGCGTCGTGAGCTTGGTTAGAATTTCAGCATCACAAACATCATCAAGGATGACAAGATGTTGAACAAGCTCGGGAGTAACCTGTTACTGATCGCAGCCGTCACCTGTGCTCCTCTGCTGCTGTTGCAAGGCATCTGGCTCGCCGCACAGGCAACCCCTCTCACACTGACACTCATTCTTGGCACCTCCCTGCTCGGTTTCGGCCTGCTGTTCATGCTGGCCTATCGCGCCCGCAATGCCGAGCGGGCCCAGCAGGACCGCGTCTGGATCAAAGCCCTGCAACTGCGTGACCCTGCGGTTCTGGAGACGGCAGAGGCCCAGGCTGCACTGCAGCAGTTGCTTTCTCACTTCAATGAAGCCGATCTTGATGCCCATCGCCAGATAGACGAGTTGCACAATCTGGCGACTCAGGATGAGCTGACCCAGCTGCAAAACCGCCACGCATTTCGCCGCGACATGACGGCTCTGCTGCAACGGGATCAGGATACCCAGAGCGCCACCCTGGTGCTGATCCGTGCCACCGAGCTTGGCAAACTCAATGCCCAGCGCGGCTTTCAGTCGGGGGATGCCTATATCAAGGACATCGCCAATCTGATCACCCGGGTGGTGAGCCGCTTTCCCGGCCATCAGGTTTACCGTATCTCGGGGGCCGACTTCGCCGTGCTGGTGCAGCCGGTGGCCAACATACCGCCCCCTCTGCTCGGGCGAGACCTGAAGATTGCCTTTGACCACTATCAACAGCAGCACGAGCTGGAAAGCGCTGCCTATTCGGGGCTGACGCGCCTGAGCAGTGGACAGAAAATAGAAGCCATACTGGCACGGGCCGATCTGGCACTCGCTCGCGCCCAGACGGAGACGGTCAACGGCTGGGCCATTCAGCAGGACGATGATGAGGTAGTCGACTTGCAGGGTCAGCACCACTGGAAACTGGTGCTCAACGAGCTGCTGGATCAGGAACTGATAAGCTTCACCTATCAACCCATTCAACCCATGCACCGCAGCATGCTGGCCTACAACGAGATTTATACCCGCTTCAGCAGTGCTGACGGCACTGTGCTGCCAACGGACACCCTGTTTGCCATGGCCCAGCGCCTCGACATGGTGATGAAGCTGGAACAGATGCTGGTGGTTCACATCATGCGCCAGTACCGGGCATTTGGCGCTAACCAGAGCCGCTGGGGCATCAACCTCTCCAGCAACCTGTTGCAAAACAGCACCTTCCTGATCTGGCTGGACAGGCAGTTGCTCAAGGATCCCAACACCAGCGCCAATCTGGTGTTCGAACTGGATGAGGAGCATCTGGAGCGCAACATGACGGGGGCCAAACGGGTGTTCGAGCTACTCAGGCGCAACGGCAGTCGCTCCGCCATCTGCAACTTCGGCAAGGGAATAGGGTCATTCAACCTGTTTCGTGAACTCAAACCCGATTACATCAAGCTGGATCCCGCCCTCATCACAGGGCTGGAGCAGGATCTGACCAACCAGCAGTTCGTGCGGATGATCGTCGATGTGTCACACCGCATGGGTTGCCAGGTGATAGCGGAAGGGGTGGAGCAACTGGGGCAGAAGCAATTGCTGCAAGGCATGTATGTGGACGGATTGCAGGGCTATCTCATCGCCAGGCCGCAACCACTGCGACCGGACATCAGCCAGCTGGGGCTGTTTACTGAGGACGTTTCAACTTCAGCAGAGTCAGAATGATGTCGTTGAGCTGGCGATAGCGCTCCAACTCTTTCTGATCGTAACGGGTCGCCAGGGTGGTGGGATTGTGGCGATTCTTGAGGTAACGGTTGATCTGCAGACGATTGAAACCCGCCACCTGATAGATTTGACCCAGCAGCGCATTGAGCTCTTCATGTTCAAAGCCGGCTCTGGCGAGGTAATCGGTCTGGGCCGGGCTCTCCAGCTGGCTGCTCTGCCTGGCGATACGGCCAGTCTCCTGCAAATAAGAGAGCCACTGTTCCACATAGAGGGGCTTGCTGCCGGCCAGCAGATTGAAGAAGCCGACCGCATCACAGCGACAGTCGGTGAGCAGCAGCACCGCCAGTTTATCGTCATCACAGCTGAAGGTGACAGGGCCTGTCTGCCCCCAGTCCAGCGCCTGGACCCGGATCTCGGCACGCTCCCCTGCAACGCCGGTTACGTCAAATACAAACATGGCTCCTCCCGATCGGCAAAAGAGTGATGATGGACCATCCCCCTGACAGGTGCAAAGCCAAATCGCCTTTTAATCCATCATGATGGCGCTGGGCCACAAAAAAACCGACATCCTTGCGGATATCGGTTCTTTGTTGCTGCCGGTGACCTTGTTAGGGGCCATCCGTCAATGCAGAACTGTTCAGGCGTCCAGTTCAACCAGCGCCTTGGCCAGCTCGATGGGCTCGAGCTCCTGGCCTTCCAGATCGGCGTTCCAGTTCGGGCCGATCAGCACATCATCCTCGTTCAGGTCGTTGATCCAGATGTCGAGAAACTCTTCCAGCTCGATCACTTCCGGCTCGTAGTCAGCCCACTCGTCTACGCAGTGCAGGCGGGCATCTACTTCGGCGGACCAGAGCGGCATCACATCGGCATCTTCGAATTCGGCAGAGCGGCAGACAACCCAGTCTTCACCGTAACGCAAGCCCCAGACCTGACCCGACTCGCGGACTTCTTCGATGAACAGTTTGAAATTGGCGTCAAGATTGTCAGTTAGTTTGCTCATGGGGTCTCTCTCTTACAGGCTGTCGGCCAGTGCTGGCCAAGAATGGGGCAGATGGTGTCCCAAAAGCCCCCCAGACTCAAGTCAAATCCCTAAAAAGGCGGGAGCCCCCCTCATTAAGTGCGATATCGCCCCACCAGGGCACTCAGCTCATCGCTGGAGTGAGCCAAGGTACCTGCCGCCTGCCCTGTGCGCTGATTTTCAGCAAGAGCCTTGTTGGCAAGCTGGGTGATGGCGGAGAGGCGGTGCGTGATCTCGTCCGTCGATCGACTCTGCTCGCTGGCAGCCTCGGCTATCTGATTGTTCATGGCCATGATGGTGCCGACCGCCTCATCAATGTCACCGATGGCGCCCTCGGCATCCCCGGCCTTCTCTGCCGTCGAACGCGAGAGTTGTTGCAACTGCCCAATCCCGGTCGCCACCTTGCCAGCCCCCTCTTGCAACCGCTGGATCATCTGCCGGATCTCGTCGGTCGAGTTATGGGTGCGGGTCGCCAGTGTACGCACCTCATCGGCCACCACCGCAAATCCACGCCCCTGTTCACCGGCCCGTGCCGCTTCAATGGCCGCATTGAGCGCCAGCAGGTTGGTCTGCTCGGCGATCCCCCTGATCACGTCAAGCACTGAGCCTATCTGCTTGGTGTCCTGCTCGAGGCGCGCCACCGCCTGCACCGTCTCTTCCATCTCATCGGCCAGTTGCCCTATGGTGGCAATGGTCTGCGCTACGACCTGGCGGCCATGATGAGCCAGGTGCTGCGCCGTGTCGGCTGCCGTTGCGGCCTGCTCGGCATTCACGCCGACGGCGCGACTGCTGATGGTCATCTGGGCCATGGCATCGGCGACCCGCTGGGTATCCTGTTCCTGATCCGTGACGATGGCGCTGGTTCGCACCACAACCTGCTCCAGTTGATGAGCCGCCTCCCGGTTCTGATAGGCGATCTGTTGGGTGCGAGCCACCAGCTGGGCCATCTGGTTGGCAAAGAGGTTGAAATTGGCCGACAGCAGACTCACCTCATCTCGTCCGCTCTCTGGCAGACGAAAACGCAGATCCCCCTCACCCTTTGCAATATTGCCCAGTGCCGAGACGGACTGAGTCAGCGGTGTCACTATGCTGCGCCCAATCAGGGTCACGGCGCCCAGCAACAGCAAGGCCAAGACGGCACCGATCCCCAGCAGGGTGCGCAGCACTTCCTGATACTGGGCATCGACATCATCCACATAGACACCGGTACCTATGATCCAGTCCCAGGGGGCAAAGAGCTTGACGTAGGAGATCTTGCGAACCGGCTCGTCAACGCCGGGTTTGGGCCAGTAGTAAGCCACCTCACCGCCGGCAGCCTGCTGCTTGACCCGCTCGACAAACGCAACAAACAGCTTGAGCCCCTGCTTGTCTTCCACCCCGGAGAGATCCTTGCCATCGAGTTCGGGTTTCATAGGATGCATCACCATGGTGGGGTGACTGTCATTGACCCAGAAATAGTCGTCCTGGCCATACCGCAATCCCCGCAGGGCCGCCAGAGCCTGGGTCCTGGCACTAGCGTCGTCCAGCTCACCCTGTCTTGCCCTCGCCTCGAAACCGGCGACCAGACTGTAGGCGGTCTCCACCTGGGCGCGGGTCTGATTGCTCTTCTCCGCCATCAATCCCTGATGATAAACCCGCAGGCAGGTAACGAGGAGCGCAGCCACTATGACCAGCACCATCAACGCCACCAGCAATAACCGGTGGCCAATACTCCATTGCCTCAACATAGCGTGAACCCGACCTTGGTACAGTTTGTTAACAAGGTATGTCGCCAGCTTGATAAATGTCCATGACCATAGCCAATTGAGCGTCAGAAACATGATCCAGCCCCAAAACAGAAAGGCGCCCTGTTGGGCGCCTTTCTCGATACGGGAAAACGGGGGGGATCAACGCTCCCAGTAAACCTCTTCCAGACTGTCTTCCTTCTCGGGCAGACCACGAGAAAGACGGGGGCTGCTCTGGGCCAGCACCTCATAGCTCACCCGGTTGGCGTACTTGCACACCTGGGCCAGGGAGGAGTAGGTCAGGAACTCGGACAGGTGCTTGGCGGAGTTCGGCACATTCATCCGGTGATAGGCATTGGCCACCATGTCATGCAACACGGCAGACAGGGCACCATCCCCTGCTCCGTTGGTGTTCTTGATCTTCTCCGGGCCCCCCATGTAAGGGGAGATATGGGAGTAGATGCGCGCCGGATTGCGGCACTTGTCACGGGCCATGGGGCGGCTGAACTCATACATGTTGAACTCGGGGATGACGCCGGGCAACAGGGTATGGGTGGTCTCGCGCTTGTAGTCTTCCTCGGTGTAACTCGCCATGTAGAGGCCGATGGGGCCTGCGGTGCAGAGCACCATGTCGGCCCAGTCCAGCGCCTTGTCGGCGGCGCCGAGGGGATCGGCGATACCGGTCAGGGCCTCGGCCTCATCTTCATTCATCGCCAGCACTGTCACGTTCTCGGCGATGAAATCGCGCCACCACTGGGGATTGCCTTCAATCACGAAGCGTGTGCCCAGGGTCAGTACCACGGGCACACCGGCCTCGCGGGCGTAGCGCACGGCGGCCATGGCGGCCTCCTTCATGGGCGTGCCATCTTCACCGCGCACCAGATAGGCGGTGATCACCAGAGCGGAGGACTCCTTGATGATGGCTTCGGGAATGTGCGCCACATCGAGGTGATCCATCTTGCCGGCATTGATGCCGAAACTGCGCTCTCCCCCTTCGGTAATGAAGGTGAAGCAGCGACCGACCGGGCCATTGACCGGCTGCAGGTAGTCGAGGTTGACGCGAGAAGAGGTATTGCACAGATAGCGGTAGGCGTAGCTGCCGATGCGGATGTCCTGGCTCATGACCCCGAGCAGGATGGAATGGGAGTCGGCCAGCACTGAGTAGTTGTGCATTGTGTTGCCAATGGTGCCACCGGCAAACTCGCTTACCACCATGTTGTTGGCCTTGAGCTCTTCGTAAACACGCTCGGCCACGTCGTCGCTGATCACCACTGAGTGGCCTTTGCTCAGGCCATAACGGTTCAGGAAGTCTTCATCCACATGGGCTTCAATGTCCACCAGTGTCTGATCGATACCCACTACATAGGCTTTGCCCAGTTCGGTAAGCAGGGGATTTTGCGGGATCAGAGGATCGCGTCTGTCGACCGGGAAGTAGTGTTTGGACTTGCGCTGACCGGGAAATTTCATGGCAATCTTCTGTGCTCTGGGGGAAAGAGGGGCGGGATTTTAACACAATCCGCCGTGCCGAAAAGTCGCCTGATTAAAATATGGGGTCAGTATAGACAAGGGCTGCAGAGGAAAACGTTTACCAGGATTCATCTTAAAAACCACCTCGCAGGGAGGTGGTTTTTCGGGTCGGCCGAGACGAGGCGATCAGCCGAACGAGAGCCCCTGTACCAGTGCCAGCACAGAAAACAGCCCCAGTGCCAGCCAGAACAACAGAGTGCCAAACAGCCGCGGCATGTTGGGGGCCTTGGGGATCTGGATACCGATGGCGTGCAGGATGCGCCCCACCAGCAGGCAAAGACCGCCGACATGGAGCCAGAACGCCCCCGCCCCCGCCAGTTCACACAGGGCCATCAGCAGCAGGGTCAGCGGCACATACTCGGCGAAGTTGCCATGAGCCCGGATCGCGGAGCGCATCTCGGGCGCCTCCCCTTCCCCTATCATCACCTTGAACTGGGCACGGCGCTTGACCACCCAGAAGGAGAGCAACAGAAACAGCAGCCCCAGCAGGCCTGCGTAAATCAACGTGATATGCATCATCATGACACTCCTTATCCTTGGGTTCTGAACGCGGGAAACTTATGCCAGCTGGCGGCACATGAAAGAGACCATCATGCCAGCTCACGGCAAATAAGGGAGACCATCATGCGAATGTGAGCCTGATCGCTGTTGAGCGCTGGTATGTATTCAAACTGCTCGCCACCGGCTTCCATGAAGATCTCCCGGTTCTGCACTTCGATCTCTTCCAGGGTTTCGAGGCAATCGGCGGCAAAGGCCGGACAGACCACATCGAGCCGCTTGATGCCCGCTGCCGGCAAACCGGCGATGGTCACATCTGTGTAGGGTTTGAGCCACTCCTCCTTGCCAAAGCGGGACTGGAAACAAGCCGTCCACTGCCCGGCTTCAAGC
Source organism: Aeromonas sp. 2HA2 (assembly GCF_029237345.1). Classification (NCBI taxonomy): domain Bacteria; kingdom Pseudomonadati; phylum Pseudomonadota; class Gammaproteobacteria; order Aeromonadales; family Aeromonadaceae; genus Aeromonas; species Aeromonas sp. 2HA2. Next base: position 103,067 of record NZ_JAACGB010000004.1, read on the forward strand.
TCGAGCGCCTCGGCCAGCAAGGCGGCGGTACGACGACACTGGTGACCATAAGGGTCGCCCTCGTTCTCGTAACGCTCGGGAATGCCGTGAAACGACATCAGCAGATGATCGCCCTGCCCTTTCTGCTCCCAATGGCGGCGCACGCTCATGGCCAGCGCCTGAATGTATTCGGGGTGGGCATGGTAATCACGAATGAGCCGTACCACAGGCAGGTTGCGCTCTTTCTTCATCGCCTTGGCCCAGGCATCAAACACAGAGGCTGTGGTGCTGACCGAATATTGCGGATAGAGCGGCAACAGTATCACCCGGTTGACCCCCTTGGCCTTGAGCGCCTGCCAGCCATCGTCCATGGAGGGCGAGCCATAGGTCATGGCCAGTTCCACCGGCACATCGACCCCTTCTCGCTTGAGCTCCTGCTCCAGCGCAGCACGCTGCTGCTTGCTGATCACCATCAAGGGTGAACCCTGCTCGGTCCACACCTGCTGATAAAGCTTGGCGACTCTGGGGGAGCGGGTTGGCAATATGATGAAGTGGAGCAGCGGGCACCAGAGATAGCGAGGCAAGTCGACCACTCGCGGGTCGTGCAGAAACTGGCTGAGAAAGGCCTTGACGGCCGCCGTGGTTGGCGCGGCTGGGGTACCCAGATTGACCAGCAAGATCCCGGTTTTTGTGGTCACGATTGCTTCCTGTCTTTCTGTTGTTCTATCTGAATGCAAGAAAGGGCCCTGCATGGACCCTTGTCTAATGGCACAGTGCCATTGCTCATTTTCGCAATGTCGGGCTTAGCCCAGGATGCTCGCCAGCTGCTTGCTGACCTGATCCACCGGCTGGGTACCATCAATCTTGACGTAACGGGTGTTGCCCGCCTCCGCCTCTTTACCGTAGAAACCGATGAGCGGCGCAGTCTGCTGATGATACACATCCAGACGCTTGCGCACTGTGGTCTCTTCGTCGTCGGCACGGATCACCAGATCTTCGCCGGTCACGTCATCCTTGCCTTCCACTTTCGGCGGGTTGAACACCACGTGGTAGGTACGGCCGGAGCCGGAGTGAACGCGACGACCGCTCATGCGCTTGACGATCTCTTCGTCCGGCACGTCGAATTCCAGCACGAAATCGACCACGACACCGGCATCCTTCATGGCTTGCGCCTGGGGAATGGTGCGCGGGAAACCGTCCAGCAGGAAGCCGTTGGCGCAATCTGGTTGGGCAATACGCTCTTTGACCAGGCCGATGATGATGTCGTCAGAGACGAGCTGACCTGCGTCCATCACGGCTTTGGCCTTGAGGCCCAGCTCGGTGCCCGCCTTGATCGCCGCACGCAGCATGTCGCCGGTGGAGATCTGCGGAATACCGTGTTTTTCCATGATGAACTGAGCCTGAGTACCTTTGCCGGCACCCGGAGCCCCCAACAGAACAATGCGCATACACGCTCCTATTGATTGGTTATTCAATTCTTGAGAAGGCAAAAAACTACACGGTTTCGCTCATTTTCACAAGCTTGCCCCGTGTGAGTGGCTTATTTTTCACCACGTTCCCGCAGCGGCGATGCGACTCGAGCCGCAATGCTGCCCTGAAAAAATGAGTGAAAATGCAGCGCCCCTCAATAACGAAGAGAGGCGCTTGCCCCTTGTCGGACAAGCGCCACATAAAAAAAGCCCACTGCATGCAGTGGGCCGAAACATCATGCCTGGAGTAGCAGACGGTTGATACGGGAGACGAAGCTCGCCGGATCATTCAGACCGCCCTGCTCTGCCAACTGGGCCTGTTCGTGCAGCAGGGTGACCCACTCGCCAAACAGCGCCTCGTCTTCGATGGTGTCGAGTTTCTTCACCAGAGCGTGCTCCGGGTTCAGCTCCAGAATGTACTTCTGCTCCGGTACCGGCTGGCCGGCGGCACGCATCAGCTTGATCATCTGGGTGCTCATGCCGTGGTTATCGGTGACGATGCAAGACGGTGAATCGGTCAGACGGTGGGTGACACGTACCTCTTTCACCGCTTCACCCAGGCTGGTCTTGACCCGCTCCACCAGACCGGCGTTGGCCTTCTCGGCCTCTTCCTGCGCCTGCTTGGACGCTTCATCTTCCAGATCGCCGAGATCCAGCTCGCCACGGGTGACGGAGACCAGCTGCTTGCCATCGAACTCGGTCAGGTGGCTCATCAGCCACTCGTCCACACGCTCCCACATCAGCAGCACTTCGACGCCCTTCTTGCGGAAGATCTCGAGGTGCGGGCTGTTCTTGGCAGCGGCGAAGCTGTCGGCGGTGATGTAGTAAATCTTCTGCTGGCCTTCCTTCATGCGGCCAACATAATCCTCGAGAGAGACGGTCTGGGCTTCGCCCTCGCCCGCCGTGCTGGCAAAGCGCAAGAGCTTCGCGATCTCTTCGCGGTTGGCGTAATCCTCGGCCGGGCCTTCTTTCAAGACATTGCCGAATTCGCTCCAGAACTTGGCGTACTTCTCGCTGTCATCCTTGGCCAGTTTGGCCAGCATGGTCAGCACCCGCTTGGAGCAGGCCTTGCGCAGGGAGACGGTCACCTTGTTGTCTTGCAGAATTTCACGGCTGACGTTGAGGGGCAGATCGTTGGAGTCCAGCACCCCTTTGACGAAGCGCAGGTAGGTCGGCATAAACTGCTCGGCGTCATCCATGATGAAGACGCGCTGCACGTAAAGCTTCAGGCCGTGCTTCTGCTCGCGGTTGTAGAGGTCGAACGGTGCACGGGCCGGCACGTAGAGCAGACTGGTGTACTCCTGCGCCCCTTCCACCCGGTTGTGACCCCACAAGAGCGGATCTTCGAAATCGTGAGCAACGTGCTTGTAGAACTCCTGATACTCCTCGTCCTTGATCTCTTTCGGATTGCGGGTCCAGAGTGCAGTCGCGCGGTTGACCTGCTCCCACTCGCCCGGCGTGCCGACGACGGTCTCGCCATCTTCTTCGCGATCCGGGGTGCCCTCTTTGAACATCTCCACCGGCACGCTGATGTGGTCGGAATACTTGGCAACCACGGCGCGCAGACGCCAGTCGTCGAGGAACTCTTCCTCTTCGGCACGCAGGTGCAGGATGACGTCAGTACCACGGCCTTCCTTGGTCACATCGGCCACGGTGAAGGAGCCTTCCCCTTCCGATTCCCACTGTACGCCCTGCTCTGGAGCAGTACCGGCGGCGCGGGAGACCACTGTCACCTTGTCGGCGACGATGAAGGCGGAATAGAAGCCCACACCAAACTGACCGATCAGCTGGGAATCGCGGCCCTGATCACCGGACAAGTTCTTGAAGAACTCGGCGGTGCCGGACTTGGCGATGGTGCCCAGATGCTCGATCACCTGATCACGGGTCATACCGATACCGTTATCAGAGATGGTCAGGGTCCGATTTTCTTTATCAACCACCAGGCGAACGCGCAACTGGCCGTCGTTTTCAAACAAAGAGGCATCGGAAAGCGCCTTGAAACGCAGCTTGTCCGCCGCATCGGAGGCGTTGGAGATCAGCTCGCGCAGGAACACTTCTTTGTTGGAGTAGAGGCTGTGGGCCATCAGGCTCAGCAGTTGTTTGACTTCAGTCTGAAACCCGTGGGTTTCGGCATGAACGCTTTGGGTCATCGACACTATCCTCAGGCGATTCGGGTTGAACATATTCCTGATACAAGATGGGGCCGTGGATCCCCATTTCAAGGGGGAAAAATATCTTGGCAGTGCGAATGGCGATTTTTACGCCAACGCCCACGATGTGCCGCACAGCCGCCAAACAAAAACCCGCCGAAGCGGGTTTGAGAAACAGTGAGCCTGACGCGGGATCAGTTCAGGGGCTGACGCCCCATCAAGGAATGAGAAAGCGTGGTGCCATCCACCAGCTCCAGTTCGCCCCCTACCGGCACGCCGTGGGCAATCCTGCTCACCTTGACGCCGGCAGTGCAGGCCATGTCGGCGATATACCAGGCGGTGGCATCCCCTTCGATGGTGGGGTTGGTGGCCAGGATCAGCTCGCTGATGGACTCCGCCTTCAGACGCCGCTCCAGGATCTCCAGCCCCAGCTCCTCGGGGCCGATGCCATCGAGGGGGGACAGGTGCCCCATCAGCACGAAGTAACGGCCGGAGAACTGGCCCGTGTGCTCGATGGCAGCCACATCCGCCGGGCTCTCCACCACACACAGCAAGCCGCTCTCTTCGCGCTTGGGATTGGCGCAGATCTCGCAAAGCGCATTCTCGGTGAAGGTGCGGCAGTGGCTGCAGTGGCCTATCTCGGTCAGCGCCCGATTGAGCAGCTGGGCCAGACGCAAGCCGCCGCTGCGCTCGCGCTCGAGCAGGGTAAAGGCCATGCGCTGGGCCGACTTGGGGCCGACACCCGGCAGCACCTGCAGGGCTTTCATCATCTCATCCAGCAGGGGGCTGAATTTCATGGGCTAAGTATCCTTTGACGCTGTGTCGGCGGGCGGCCACCTCAGGCACCCTTACGGGTGCGGGTTGCGCTTCGCCCGGCCGAACCAATCTTGTTGGCGCAGGACTATACCCGAGCCGCCCCCCGTCCGCCAATGGCCTTGTGCCTGCCGGCCCTCGCAAACCACCGATCGGATAACCCGGCATCCATGGCTGCACTACCCCAGCCCGATGCGCTGACGACCGCTGTAGATCTCGGCGCGGCCCGGGCGGCAAAAGCCCACCAGGGTGAGCCCGGTCTGCTCCGCCCGCTCGACCGCAAGTTCGGTGGCGGCCGAGATGGCGAGCAGGATCTCCACGCCAGCACTGGCGCACTTTTGCACCATCTCGAAGCTGGCGCGGCTGGTCACCAGGATGGCGCCGTCACGCCGACCGGTGCGCTGCAGGTGCCCCACCAGCTTGTCGAGCGCTATGTGGCGCCCCACGTCCTCGCGAATCGCGAGAATATTGCCCTCCCCGTCCACATGGACGGCGGCATGGGTGGCGCCCGTGCTCTGCCCCAGCAACTGCAAGGGCCGCAGCGCCGCCAGTACCTTATCGATCAGGGTCACCTCGAAGCGCTGGCTGTCCGGCAGTTGCGGCAGGGTGCGCACCACCTGCTCCAGGCTCTCGCTGCCACAGATGCCGCACCCCGTGCGCCCGGCCAGTGTGCGCCGCTTCTCTTTGAGACGATGAACGCAGCGATTGGCCAAGGTGATATGCAGCTCAATCCCCTGACAGCCGTCAACTTGCTCGATATCGTGGATGTCCTGCAGGCCGTCGATGATCCCCTCTGAGAGCGAAAAGCCGATGGCAAAGTCCTCCAGATCGGCGGCCGAACACATCATGACGCTGTGGGCTATGCCGTTGTAGACCAGCGCCACCGGGGTTTCACAAGGCAGCTGCATGGCGCTGTCCGTGGTGACGCCGTCGCGCTGGTAATGGACCACCTCCCGGTGGGCGCTAAGCGCCTGCGGGGTATCGCTATCGAGTTCGAGCAACATCTGTGGTGCCCCTTAGTTGAGGGTCTGGGGGGCTTTCGCCGAGATACCGAGCCGTTTCATCTTCGACAGCAGGGTGGTGCGTTTCATGCCGAGCCGGTTGGCGGCGCCCCGCTCCCCCGCGACTATGCCGTTGCATTCGCGCAAGGTGTCTATGATGGTCTGGCGCTCGTCCTCCTTCCCGTCACTCTGGCCGTTGCCGCCCTTGAACAAGGCCTGCTCGGGCTCGTCATAGACCAGGGTCTCAATCTTGTGAAAGCCCTTGAGCGGCATCAGTTCATCCGGGGAGAGGTTGAGCACATGGCCCCGAGTCATTACCACGGCGCGCTCTATGATGTTTTCCAGCTCGCGGATATTGCCGTACCAGGGGAGCGACACCAGCATCTTCATGGCATCGGCCGGGATAGAGGTGATGTTGCGGCGCATCCGCTTGGCGATCTTCTTGATGAAGAAGTTGACCAGCAGCGGTATGTCTTCACGCCGCTCGCGCAGGGGCGGCAACTCAATGGGAAAGACGTTGAGCCGGTAGTAGAGATCGCTGCGAAAGCGCTTGTTCTTGACCATGGAGAGCAGATCGCAGTTGGTGGCCGCCACCAGCCGCACGTCGATGGCGATGGGATTGCTGTTGCCGACCCGCTCCAGCTCGTGTTCCTGCAATACCCGCAAGAGCTTGGGCTGCAAGTCCAGCGGCATGTCTCCCACCTCGTCCAGAAACAATGTGCCCTTGTGGGCCCGCTCGAAGCGACCGATGCGCTGGGCCAGGGCGCCGGTAAAGGCCCCCTTCTCGTGGCCGAACAGATCGCTCTCGATGAGGCCGGTGGGAATGGCGGCGCAGTTCACCTTCACCATCTCCTGTTCGCGGCGATCGCTCAGCCGATGGATGGCCTGGGCGATCAGCTCCTTGCCGGTGCCGGTTTCCCCCAGGATCAGCACGGAGCAATCGCTCTGGGCCACCAGTTTCACCTTCTCCAGCACGCTCTCCATGGCGGCGCTTTGATAGATGATGCTGGAAAAATCGGCGTTGGGCTCGAGCTCCGCCACCCGGATCGTCTTCTCGCGGGCACCGTTGGTATTGGAGATCTCCTGCTGCGCCTGCACGTTGTTCATGGCAATGGCGGTGCGGGCCGCCACCTGCTCCAGCAGGGAGATGTCGATGTCGGCAAAGAAATCGGCATCCGGGTGGGAGAGGATCAATACCCCCAGCAGGTTGCCCCGATAGCGCAGCGGCAGTATGCAGGAGCTGTCCGCATCGGCCGGCAGTATCTGGGTGCTGAAGCGGCAGCTCGAATCGCAACCGTGGCCCAGCTCCCGATAGAGGAAGAAGGGCTCGCTATGGCCGAGCGCCCCCTGCAGACAGTTCTTCTCGAAACAGGAGTGGTTGATGATGCCGGGCTGATCGCTCTGCTGCTGATTGACCAGATAGCTTTTGAAGCTGTCGGAGGTGGCGTTGTACTCCGCCAGACACAGGCTGCTGATGGCGAAGTGGTGCTGCAGTATGGAGAAGAGGCTCCTCGGCAGCTCGGCGATGCGCACCAGTTTAATCACCGCATTGGTGACATCCACCAGGATCTTGCAGCTGTCGCGCTCCAGACGCAGGGAGTTGGCCTGCTCCAGGGTGCGCTCCTTGTCGAGCACGTTTTCGAGCGCGATGGCGACGATGGCCGCCAGCTGGGTCAGCTTGGCCAGGGTCTCCATCGGAAAGGCATTGACCGCCGGGCTGATGAACTCCACCCCGCCCAGATGGCTGCGGGCCGTGGTGATGGGCAGCTGGCAGTAAGAGTGCAACCCCTCATACACCCCGGCCGCCGCCAGCCACTCGCAGCGGTTGTGAAAGCGGGCCACGGGCAGCACTATGGCCTGCTCCCTGGAGAAATAGAGATCGGCCTTGGCGCAGATCAGGTGCTGTGGGCCCCTCTCTCCCATGAAGTAGAAGAGGGCCTGCTCCCCCGCCCCCAGATTGAGGATCAGGTTGACCCGGGTCACCCCGGCGAAGCAGGCATCAATCCGGTTCAGCTTCTTGATGAAATCATCCAGGGTGACGGCGGAGAGCAGGTTCTTGGAGAGGGAGAGAAAGCCGTCATCCCAGATGGGGGAGATGTCGGTTAACGGAATGGCACTCACATTCAGCATTCTGGCCTCACGTTACATCTGTATGGGCAAAAAATTGCAGTCAGCCACGACGGTAAGCACAGCGTCAGCCATATTCGTCAGATGTTATAATTAATTTTTAAAAACTTAACGCTTAATTATAAAAACTAACATGCTTTGAAATAGCGCCGCACTGGCTGACGCATAATAAAGTAGTGCCACTGGCATTACAACCAAGCCAGCCTTGACCTATATCCACTCACCACCTTGAAATATGTAAAAATCGATAGTCAATATTGCGCCACTATCGAAACATCATTATCGCCACAGCGCTACCAAAGCCGCACTATCGGTACCGTTCGCTGCATATCGTGACCAAACAGCCCCCATGCTGCCAGGGTCAAGATGAGATGATCTGGTAGTTGTAGAGCTTGAGGCCCCCCAGGATGAAGCCGGCCGATAGCAGTTGAAAAGCCATCAATAACCCACTGATATTGTCAGCTATTTCTGCCGAGACGGCCTGATGGGTCAGGTAGATGGTCAGCGTCATCAGACACATCAGCAGGCAGTTGACCAGGGTGGTGGAGAGAAAGGCAATCAACCAGGCCATCTGCACGCTCAGTGCCGCCAGCACGGCGCCCATGGCGATGCGCGCGGCGATAAAACAGCCGAAGAAACCGAACCCCAGCAGAAATATCAACTCATCGTGCCACCAGAAGCAGACCAGCCCCAATAACATCACCAGAAAATAAGCGGAAACATAAAAGATCCCGAATGAGAGAGTTAATTCATTTTTCATGAAGGACACCTGCCAGCTGAAAAAAGGATGAAGGGATCCGGGCCCTGTGAACAGAGCCTGGATCCACTTTATTTAACGACGATTACCCCTTGGCGGCGCTGCGCAATTTCGCCTTGAGCGCGCTGTATTCAGTCTGGACGTACACTTCCGCCTCGGGCTGATCCTCAATACGCTCAATCTTCACCGCGCAGTACTTGTACTCGGGGGTGTAGGAGACGGGATCAAGGTGCTCTATGGTCAGCTCGTTGCACGCCCCGATCCACCACTGGTAGGTCATGTAGACCACACCGGCGTTGACCCGCTCGTTGTAGTTGGCCCGGGTGATCACCTTGCCGCGCCGGGACGAGATCCAGACCAGCGCCTGATCCTTCACCCCGAGTTTTTTGGCATCGCTCGGGTGGATCTGCACATAGCCGGGCTCATCGGCCAGGGTCTGCAGCGCCGAGCAGTTGCCTGTCATGGAGCGGCAGGAGTAGTGCCCCACCTCCCGCACTGTGGAGAGCACCAGCGGATATTCGGCGCAGGGCTGCTCCAGCGGTGCACGCCACTCGGAGGCAATCAGCTGACCCTTGCCGCTCGGGGTTGTAAACACATTCCCCTCGAACAAGGTGCTGGTGCCCGGGTGATCCTCGGTCGGACAGGGCCACTGCACGCTCTTGAGATCCGCCATCTTGTCGTAGCTGACCCCGGTATAGAGGGGGCAGAGTGCTCGCATCTCGTCCCAGATCTCTTCGGTGTTGTGGTACTCCATGGGGTACCCCATGGCGGTGGCCATCAGCGAGAAAATCGCCCAGTCAGGTTTCACGTTCTCGGGCGGTGTCACCGCCTTGTAGAAGCGCTGGAAGCCGCGATCCGCCGAGCTGTAGACCCCCTCGTGCTCGCCCCAGCTGGTGGCGGGCAGAATGACGTCCGCCATCTCGGCAGTCTGGGTCATGAAGATATCCTGCACTATCACCAGCTCCATGCCGCCCAGGGTGCGCCTGAACTGGGCCAGATCGGCTTCAGTCTGGGCCGGATCTTCACCGAAGATGTAGAAGGCCTTGCACTTGCCCTCCTCCACCTTGTGACTGAGTTCGGTCAGACGATAACCGGGCTGTTGGGAAAGGGACGGCACGCCCCACGCCTTGGCAAACTTGGCGCTGATGGCGGGGTCGCTCACGGACTGATAGCCCGGGAACTGGTGCGGCAGCATCCCCATGTCGCAGGTGCCTTGCACGTTGTTCTGCCCGCGCACCGGGCCGCAGCCGGTGCCGCGGCGACCGAAGTTGCCGGTCAGCAGCGCCAGACTCGCCAACCCTTTCACCACGTCCACCGCCTGACCGTACTGGGTCACCCCCATGCCCCACAGGATCATGGAAGCGGGTGACTCGGCATAGGTGCGCATGGCGGCGCGGATATCCGCGGCTTTGAGGCCGGTGATCCCCTCCACGTATTCCGGGGTGTACCTGGCTACCGTGGCCTTGAAGGTCTCGAACCCTTCGGTGTAGTTGGCGACATACTCCTTGTCGTAGAGCCCCTCCGTGATCAGCACATTGGCAAAGGCATTGACCAGCGCCATGTTGGAACCGTTGTTGAGCGGCAGCCACTGATCGGCGATACGGGCGGTTTCCACCATGCGGGGATCACAGACGATCAGCTTGGCGCCCCTGGCTTTCGCCTTGAGGATATGGCGCGCCACTATGGGGTGAGAATCGGCAGCGTTGTAACCAAACACCAGCAGGCACTTGGCATCTTGAATTTCGGGAATGGCGTTGCTCATGGCGCCGTTGCCTACAGTTGTCTCCAGACCGGAGACTGAGGGTGCGTGACACACCCTCGCGCAGTGGTCGACGTTGTTCGTCCCCAGCACTGCGCGGGCAAATTTTTGCATCACATAGTTGGCTTCGTTGCCCGGCCCCCGGGCAGAGCCGGTGGTCATGATGGCGTCGGCACCATACTTGGCCTTGATGGCCGCCAAACGGCTGCTGGCATAGGCGATAGCCTCATCCCAGGAGACGGATTCGAGCTTGCCACCGCGCTCGCGGCGGATCATGGGGCTCTTGAGACGGGGGGTCAGCAGATTGGTGTCGTTGAGAAAATCCCAACCGTAGAACCCCTTGAGGCACAGCTGCCCCTCGTTGGTTCGGCCGTTGGCGCCTTCGGCGCCCACCACCTTGTCGTTTTCAACCAGCAGGTTGATCTTGCAACCGGTGCCGCAATAAGGGCAGACGGTAATGACTTTTTTCATGACTCACACTCTTGTTTGTTTACGATAAACGAAGGGCACCACCAATGGGTGGGCCTCACGCTCCGGGCAAACAGGACGCCATCGCCTCGACACTGGCCAGCTGTTTCTGCCGGCTTAGCGTCTCCAGGATCTCGGGGGTCACCAGACGCAGTGCCTGGGTGGGGCACACCTCGACGCAGGCCGGGCCCGCCTCGCGATGACGGCAAAGATCGCACTTCAAGGCTTGCGCCTTGGTCTGCGGGCGCTTGAACAGCGCATCGGCAGCGGGGGCCTCCTCTTTCACCACCACCGCCATGGCACCGTAAGGACAGGCCACCACGCAGGATTTGCAGCCGATGCAGCGCGCCTGCAGCACCTTGACGCAACCATCCTCGCTGACAATGGCATTGTTGGGGCAGGCCACAGCGCATGGCTTGTCTTCACACTGGCGGCAGAGCACGGGCGTGGTCACCTTGCTGCCCACAATCACCTTCAGGCGCGGCTGGAAATAGCTATCCCTGGAGACCAGATGTCCATCCTCAATGGCAAGATGCAGGCCGCCTCCCCGCTCAAGGGTTCCCGTACAGGAGCCTGACTGGTGTGACACGGCGCACGCCACCTCACAGGTACGACACCCAATACAGAGACTGGGATCTGCAATCACGAAGCTGTTCATAGAGAGGGATCCTAAATGGTTCGTTACTGCCGCACTGGCATCGCCCTGCGTGCCCAAGTGTCATCGCCCAAGGGGCGCACACTCGAACACCGACGACGCAGCCGGCTCACCCACAAAGCATTTATCAGACCAGAAAAGGAAATGAGCGAAATGAAGTTGGCAAGCAACTGAAAAAAAAGGGGTAATCAGAATCGTAGACGAAGGTTTTCAGGCCGGTGACGATGACGACAGCAGGCCATCACTGTGATCGACATGACAAAAGTGACGAGCTCGACATCGGCTGACAGGCACGCCAGATCGAACGTCGAAAACCTCTGGCAAGCGTTCACAAACACGCGGTTACGATGTAGGGCCAAAAAGGATAAGGTCAGCGCGGCAGGAATGCTGGCCTTGATAAACCAGAACAGGGAGAGGAAGGATGTTAACCCGCAACCACGGGATCATCAGGTGTATGATGACTCTCCATAAACTCACGCCACTCTAGCTCCAGCGCAAGATCAGCCTGTTCTTGCAGACTTAGTGAAACCCAGAAGGGCAACCACAGATAATCCCACCAATACTCCACATCCCCCTGTAGTGACCCCACGTTCTCGGGCTCAAACCAGGGAAATGACTCTGCTGGCAGTGGCAGCTGCAAAGCACTGCACTGAACCGCCGCAAGCACGTCAAGATCATTGCAAGCAAACGAGACAATGACACCTCCAAATGCGGGGTACAGAAAGAGCATCATTTTTTGGACGGGCAAATGCTGCGCATTCTTCATCATGACCTGAGTGCTCAGATTTGGATTAACCACATAACCAGCATGCAGGCAGATCTGGAATAACCGCGTCAGGCTCGCCTCTGATACCAAGAATCGGACTACATAAGCCTCAATTGTCATGCCAGGTGGAATTGGCACAGGGTATTGGTCACACATACAGGGTGGCAAACTGGTAAAGCCACTCCCTTTGAATACTTCTCTCATATGCAGGGATGCTCGCGCATGCGTCCCTTTAAATAATTTTTTAAACACACGCCTCAAATCGATGAACACACCTCTCCCCCTATGCCCGAAAATTTCAAATCTGCAAACAAAAAGGCTTTCAAGCGACAACTCGAATACTGTGACACAGTACACGCAGGCCAAGAGGAGAGCACTCACAAGAGTGCATAATACAGCGGTTCCTTGAAGGCTAGATCAGCTAACCAGTACTGTAGGGTGCAATAAGCGCAGCGCATTGCACCTCTGCTCTTACGCATTTAATTAGCGGTGCAATTCACTTCGTTCTTTGCACCCTACTCATACCGCGTTTCCGGGGTGACGAACCCTCTCCCACCCTTCGTCACAAGTGACGAATGTCACAATTCGACACGGTGCCGCGTCCTCGCCACGGCTCGGCATGAAAATTAAATCCATTTAAAAACAGTATCTTAAACTCATTTCTGGCATCACCTCAGATTTGGCCCGCATTTTGCTATCCTGCCCCTATTCTCTCCGTTCGCGACACGACAAGGTAGGCTATGAACCGCTTCGTTATCGCTGACCCCAAGCTGTGTATCGGCTGTGGCACCTGTATGGCGGCCTGCAGCACGGTTCACAAGGCGCAAGGTTTGCAGCAAGCCCCCCGTTTAACCGTTATGCGACACGAGCAGGCGACCATGCCGGTTCAGTGCCGTCACTGTGACGATGCCCCCTGCATCAAGGTGTGCCCGGTCGAAGCCATTCGCCAGACCGGCGATTGCGTGCAGCTCAACGAATCCCTCTGCATCGGCTGCAACCTCTGCGCCGTGGCCTGCCCGTTCGGTGCCATCCAGAGCGGTGGCAGCCGTCCGGTGGCCATGGCCAACAGCTACGACACCTATATTCCCTGCTCCATCCGCTCCAGCAATCCCTCCACCTCCGCCGGTCTGCGCTGCTTTGGCGAGGATCTGCTGAGCTGGGAGCCGGGGGTGCGCAGCATTGCAGTCAAATGTGACCTCTGCGAGTTTCGCACCGAAGGCCCCGCCTGTGTCAGTGCCTGTCCCTCCCAATCACTGAGCATGGTCAACGACACGGCCTGCGCCAACGCCGCCCGCGACCGTCGTCTGCAAGCGGCCAATGCCCACCCGCAAGGTTCCCCCGCATTCTCGGCCTCTGCTTGCTCGACCGCCACGACTGCGCCTGTTTCACCCGACGCTTCAATCACTGAGGGATCCTGCTGATGTTGTCCCCCCTTGTTATGGCCACGCTCCTGCTCTTTTTGCTGGGCGCTGCCGCCGGTCTGCTGCTGCAAAAGCAGCCCTGGCTGGCAAACCGTCTCAATAGTGGTTTCGCCCTGCTGGGCTCGCTCGTCGGTTTTGTTGCCGCCATCAAGGCGCTGGCCCAGGATGCGCCGATCGACGGCCAGATCTGGCTGCTGGGCTCGGTCCATCTGGATATGTTGGCGGCACTGATGCTGCTGGTGATCACGCTCGTGGGCGTCGCTGTCTCCCTCTACTCCTTTGCCTATATTCGCGAATATCAGGGCAAGGGGGATGTGGCCATTGGCGCGCTAATGAACCTCTTCCTGTTCGCCATGGTGGGCATGGTGCTGGCCGACAACGCATTGGGCTTTTTGCTCTGCTACGAGCTGGTGACCCTCACTACCTACTGGCTGGTCAAGACCAACCCGGAGGCCGCCAAGCAGAGCCGCCTCTATCTGGTGATGAACCATATCGGCATGGCGCTGGTGCTGGTCGCCTTCTGGCTGCTCTGCCGCGACAGCGGCTCGCTGGAGTTCGCCGTGCTGTGTGAGCACCATCTGGCGGGTGCATTGGCATCCCTGGTCTTTCTGCTCAGCTTCTGCGGCTTTGGCCTGCGCGCCGGTTTCGTGCCGCTGCACGGCTGGCTGCCAGTAGCAGAGCCCGTCGCCCCCTCCCATATCTCGGCGCTGATGTCTGGCGTCATGGTGAAGCTGGGTCTGTTCGGCATTTTGCGGGTCAGCATCGACTTTCTCGGCGCCAGCCAGCTCTGGTGGGGCTACATGGTGCTGATCTTCGGTGCCTGCTCGGCAGTGCTCGGGGTGCTGTTTGCACTGGCGGAGCACGATCTCAAGCGGCTGCTCGCCTACCACACGGTGGAGAACATCGGCATCATCCTGATGGGGATGGGGATCGGCATGATCGGCATCGCCAACCAGCAACCGGCGCTGGTGGTGCTGGGGTTGCTCGGCGCCCTCTATCACCTGCTCAACCACGCCATCTTCAAGAGCCTGCTCTTTATGGGCACCGGATCTGTGATGTTCCGCCTCCACACCCGTGACATGGACAAGATGGGTGGCCTCGCCAAGCTGATGCCCTGGACCGCGCTGGCGTTCCTTATCGGTGCCATGGCCATCTCGGCGCTGCCGCCCCTCAACGGCTTTGTCAGCGAGTGGTTTATCTATCAGGCGCTCCTCTCCATGACCAAACTCGGCACCTCTGTCGTTGCCCCGCTGGCGGTAGTAATGCTGGCGGTGACCGGCGCCATGGCGGTGATGTGTTTCGTCAAGGTGTATGGCATCTGCTTCTGCGGCGCCCCGCGCAGTGAAAAAGCGAGTCAGGCCCGCGAAGTACCCAATGCCATGGTGGCAGGCACCCTGCTGCTGGCGGCGGTCTGTCTGGTGCTGGGTCTGGGCGCGCCTTGGATTGCCCCCTTTGTCAGCGGCTACGGCCAAGCGATCGTCTCTACTCAGCTCATGGGCCAAATGAGCGTGGCCACTGGCGCAACCCTGCTGCCGCTCGACAGCTCACAGGCGATCCTCTCCCCGCCGGTGATTGCCATCACCCTGCTGGGGCTGTTCCTGATCCCGCTGCTGGTCGTGGCCATCTTCAAGGGGCCCAAGCTCGGTCGTCGTCACGCTGGCACGCCGTGGGCCTGCGGTTACGCCTATGAGGAGCGCATGAGCCTCACCTCCGGTGGTGTCACCCATACCCTGCGCCAACTCTGTGCCCCGCTCTATCGCAAGCAGTCCCAGCTTGATCTGGCCACCGCCCTGCACGGGGTGAGCGCGTCTCCCTCTGCCGCTGGCTGGCTGTTGCACGGCCTGGTGCTGGCGCTCTTTATCCTGATGGCTGTAGGAGTCTGATATGCCTGTTCTTGAAATGCCGAGCTGGGGCATGGTTGCCCTCGCCCTGACCCAGGCCATCGCCCTGCTGGCGCTGGCGCCGCTGGCCACCGGTTTCAACCGGGTGCTGCGGGCCAAAATGCACTCCCGTCAGGGGCCGGGCCTGCTGCAGGATTACCGGGATATCGGGAAGCTACTGCGCCGCCAGGAGGTGACCCCGGAGCCTGCCGGCATCATCTTCAACCTGATGCCGGCGCTGCTGATCTCGGCCCTCTTGCTGGTAGGGATGGCGCTGCCGACCCTGACCCACGAGTCCCCCTTTCCCATCGCCGGGGATCTCATCACCGACATCTACCTGTTCGCCATCTTCCGCTTCTTCTTCTCCCTGGCGGGGCTCGACAGCGGCAGCATGTTTGCCGGGATCGGTGCCCGCCGCGAGCTGACCTTAGGGATTTTGGTGGAGCCCATTCTGGTGCTCGCCTGCTTCATCATGGCGATGATGGTGGGCAGCTCGGATCTGGGCAACATCAGCAGCTATGTCGCCAACCAGCCGCTGGCCGCGCCGATCGCTACCCTGCTGGCGGGGGCCGCCTGCGCCTTCGCGGTGTTTGTGGAGATGGGCAAACTGCCCTTTGACTGCGCCGAAGCCGAACAGGAGCTGCAAGAGGGGCCGCTCACCGAGTATTCCGGTGCTGGCCTCGCCCTGCTCAAGCTCAGCATGGGCCTCAAGCAACTGGTGGTGGTGCAGCTCTTTTTGGTGATCTTCCTCCCCTTCGGCAAGGCGGCGAACTGGAGCCTGCCCGCACTGGCGCTGGCAACCCTGATCCTGCTCTGCAAGCTGCTGGTGGCCTTTGGACTTGCGGGCATTATCGAGAATTCCATGGCCCGCACCCAGTTCGTGCGCACCCACAAGCTCACCCGCTATGGCTTGGGGCTGGCCCTGCTGGCGCTGCTCGCCTATCTGGTCGGGGTATAACTCATGCCCGCCATCACAGCTGCTTTTTTCGATTTCACCTTTTCCGATTGCTCATTCCCGAACATAAAGTGAGAACTGCATGACCATCGCCATCCAGGATCGCATCGGTTGCGACTATATCCAGCAACTGCGACAGCAACTGCCCCACGCCATTATCGACGAGCAGTGGCAGACCGCCGATCAGGCCACCCTGACCGTCAAGCCCACCAGCCTGGTGGCCCTCACCAGCCTGATCTTCCACAAGCAGGGCGGCTGGCTCTCGGTTTCGTTTGCCAATGACGAGCGCAGCCTCAACGGCCATTTCGCCGTCTACCACGTCTTCTCCATGGAGGGCGAGACCAAGAGCTGGATCACGGTCAAGGTGCTGGTCGAAGCCACCTCGCAGGAGTACCCCTCCATCACCCCGACCATACCAGCGGCTGTGTGGGGCGAGCGGGAGATCCGCGACATGTACGGCCTGCGCGCCGTCGGCCTGCCGGACGAGCGCCGTCTGGTGCTGCCGGATGACTGGCCCGAGGATATCCACCCCTTGCGCAAAGACGCCATGGATTACCGCCAGCGCCCCATGCCCACCACCGACACCGAGACCTACCCCTTCGTCAACGAGCTCGGCAGTGATGCCAACCGCATCGTGCCGGTCGGCCCGCTGCACATCACCTCGGATGAACCGGGGCACTTCCGGCTGTTCGTCGATGGGGAAGACATCATCGATGCCGACTACCGTCTCTTCTATGTCCATCGCGGCATGGAAAAACTGGCGGAAACCCGGATGGGCTACAACGAAGTGGCGTTTCTGACCGACCGGGTCTGCGGCATCTGCGGCTTCACCCACAGCGTCGCTTACACCACCTCGGTGGAAAACGCCATGGGCATCCAGGTGCCCGAGCGGGCCAAGATGATCCGCGCCGTGCTGCTGGAGGTGGAGCGCCTGCACAGCCACATCCTCAACATCGGCCTGTCGAGCCACTTCACCGGTTTCGACACCGGCTTTATGCAGTTCTTCCGGGTGCGGGAGAAATCCATGACCCTGGCCGAGCTGCTGACCGGCGCCCGCAAGACCTACGGCCTCAACCTGATTGGCGGGGTGCGCCGCGACATCTTCAAGGAAGATCGCATCAAGGGCGCCCAGCTGGTGCGCGAACTCCGTGATGAGCTCAAACCCCTGGTGGCCATGCTGCTCGACACCGCCAACATCACCTCCCGTCTGGTGGGGATAGGCCGCCTCGACCCGCAAATCGCCCGCGATTTCAGCTGCGTCGGCCCCATGGTGCGGGCCAGCGGCTTCAAGCGTGACGTGCGCCGAGTGCACGACTTTGCCGCCTATCGCGAACTGCCGATGGAGATCCAGACCCTGGCGGGTTGCGATGTGCAGTCCCGGGTGCTGGTGCGCATCCACGAGCTCTACGACTCCCTCGACATGATTGAGTTCGGCCTTGAGCACCTGCCGGAAGGGCCCCTGCTCACCGAAGGCTTCACCTACCAGCCGGGCAAGTTTGCGCTGGGCTTTACCGAAGCGCCCCGCGGCGAGAACGTCCACTGGAGCATGACGGGAGATAACCAGAAGCTGTTCCGCTGGCGCTGCCGCGCCGCCACCTACGCCAACTGGCCCGCCCTGCGCTACATGCTGCGCGGCAATACCGTCGCCGATGCACCGCTCATTATCGGCAGTCTGGATCCCTGCTACTCCTGTACCGATCGGGTCACCCTGGTCGACCCCAAGAAGGGCAAGTCCACCGTGGTCTCCTACAAGGAGATCGAGCGCTACGGTATCGACCGCAAAAACTCTCCGCTCAAGTAAGGGGTCATCATGATCAAGCTGTTCAAGACCATCCTCAAGGCTGGCACACCGACCGCCAAGTACCCCTTCGCACCCATTGATGTGAACCGGGATTTTCGCGGCAAACCCAAATATCAGGCGGATCAGTGCATCGCCTGCGCCGCCTGCACCAAGGCCTGCCCGGCCAACGCGCTGGTGATGGAGGTCGATATGGAGACTGGCGAGCGGCGCTGGGAGATCTCCATGGCCCGCTGCATCTTCTGCGGCCGCTGCGAGGAGGTCTGCCCGACCCGCGCCATTGCCCTCTCCCCCGAGTTCGAGCTGGCGGTGACCAACAAGGCCGATCTCTATGAGGAGGCCCGCTTCGCGCTGGCCCCCTGCACCCTATGCGGCACCTACTTTGCCCCGAGCAAGCTGGTGGCGCTGGTGGAGGACACCCTCAAGCAGGCTGGCACCCCGCTCACTACCCCGGAGCGCCTGCACCACTGCCCCAACTGCAAACGAAAACAGAGCATGCTGAGCCAGCCTGACTCGGCCATGACCACACCGATTGCCACACCGATAGCCACACAACAGGAGTGGATGTGATGAGCAAGATCAAAGGCATAGAACCGGTTGTCGGCCATGCCCATACCCGCGCCGTGCCGCTGGCACAGGATCCCGAGATCACCAAACTTAAAAAAACCCTGCTCAAAGACATTCGCCGCTCGGCCTATGTCTATCGGGTCGATTGCGGCGGCTGCAACGCCTGCGAGATCGAGATCTTCGCCACCATCACACCGCTGTTTGATGCCGAGCGCTTCGGCATCAAGGTGGTCGCATCTCCCCGTCACGCCGACATACTGCTCTTTACCGGCGCTGTGACCCGGGCGATGCGAGTCCCTGCCCTGCGCGCCTATGAGGCAGCCCCCGATCCCAAGATCTGCATCGCCTACGGCGCCTGCGGCTGTGACGGCGGCATCTTCCACGATCTCTACTGCGTCTGGGGTGGCACCGACAAGATAGTGCCGGTGGATGTCTATATTCCGGGCTGTCCGCCCACGCCTGCCGCCACCATCTACGGCTTTGCCGTGGCGCTCGGTCTGCTTGAGCAGAAACTGACCGCCACCAGCCACGAGGTGCAACCGGGTGAGCGGGTCGAGCTGCGCCACACCGGCATCCCCAATGAAATTCGGGTGATGATCGAGCGCGAAGCGCGCCGCATGGCCGGTTACCGGCAAGGACAGATCATCGCCGACGAGTTTATGGCGCTGCTCGAAGGGGCGACCCAGCAGGATGTGGATCTGCGCATCCAGAGCTATCTCGATCAGCACGACGACCCGCGCCTGTCGGAGATCGTCAACAACCTGGCCAACGCCTGCCTCAACCGGGCAGCAGGCAAGGGAGAGGCGGTGCATGGCTGACCAGGTTTTCTTCTACCGCCTCTCGCGCAAGTTCGTGGATGAGCAGTTCGACGTGCCCGAGGAAGCCAAGGAGGTGATGTACTACAGCCTCGCCATCGGCCACCACCTCGGCATCGTCGACTGCCTGAGCGCCGATCTGGTCTGCCCACTGGCGGGTTATCGCGACTGGGTGGCCAAGCTGCCAGCCGGCAGCGAGGCTCGCCGCAAGATGGAGGGGTTTCTCACCTTTGGCGAGATCACCATCTATCGCGAGCACTGCCACATGCTGGCCTGCGCCTTCGACCGGCTGCGCAAAGCCGACAATGTGCTTGATGAGCAGGAGCTGGGCTGGACCAACACCTTTATGGATCAGCTCACCGCCCTCTATAACGACCCCCATATGTACCTGATGGTAAGGAGCCGCTGATGGGCTGTAATCTCGTGTTGACCGTGGGCAATGCCATGATGGGGGACGACGGTGCCGGCCCTTATCTGGCGGACAAGCTGCAAGCCGCCCCCTTGTCCGGCTGGATCCATATCGATGGCGGCATAGCGCCGGAAAATATGGTCTACAAGGTGCGGGAGCTGCAACCGGAGCGGGTGGTGCTGGTGGATGCCGCCGAGATCGGCGAGAAGGCGGGCACCCTGCAGGTGATCCCTCCCGAAACCATAGCCGAGATGTTTATCTTCTCGACCCACAATATGCCGCTCAATTTCCTGATCGACGAGCTCAAGACCTTTGTCCCCGAGGTGATCTTTGTCGGGGTACAACCGGCCATCGTGGCGTTCTCCTTCCCGATGACCGAGATGGTAAGCGAGGCGATGGATTATCTTTATCAGCATCTTGATGCCGCCAAAGATACCAGCTTGTTAATAGAAAGACTGGACCAGTGGAATATTACCAATGCCAAGCGATAGTTATTTCATCAGCTGTTAAACAAGTTATTTATTCGTAACACTGGAGATATAAAAAGAGCCTGGCGTTGTATTAAAACGTCGGGCCAACTGTCCTTTTATTGATATGAAACAACATCACGCCATATTTACAAAATATCTGTAAAATATTAAAAAAAATCATTGCCAGTCTGATTTTACTGGCTCAAAATATCAGCCATTACGGAAGTTGATGGGGTCTGGTGGCCTCCTCGGTCTACAAAACCGATGTTAGCCGAGAAGGCTTTGGCAGGTTCGATTCCTGCCTCTTCCGCCAATTTAATATAGTGAATAGTCGAATTCACCTTGTTTAATAAAGGTGCGTACTGCTTGCCAATATAATCCGGACATCGGTGTTCAACCTGGCCAATCGTTAATTTGCCAGCATGAATCAACCATTAATTCATGCTGACATTGCCAGCGTAGAATAATCCGTCAGCTCGGCCCTTCTATCGGCGAAGCTGCGTGCATCTCAAACCCACGCACTGCTCTGGTAATCCCATGCCAAACCCGTCTCACGCACCATCCCTTGCTCATCCGCACGGTCAAGCCGAACCCCGGCCTAACGCAAACAATTCCTTGCCACAGCGCCGCCTGCCGCAGGTGGAACAGCTGCTGCAGCAACCTTTTCTCGCCGGTTATATCGATGCACTGAGCCGCCCGCTGGTGACCCAGGCGGTGCGCGATGTCCTGAGCGAACTGCGCCAGAGCGAGGATTTTCGCCAGCACGGGGTTGCCCCCGAGCACCTTGAGGCGCTGATTGCCAAGCGCTGCCAGCTGCTGCTGCGCCAGCGTCAGACCCGGGTGATCAACGCCACCGGCACCCTGGTGCATACCAATCTGGGGCGCTCGCCGCTAAGTCGCGAGCTATGGGACGAGGTGCGCGACCTCAACACCGGATACAACAATCTGGAGCTGGATCTCGCCACCGGCAAGCGCGGCGGGCGCAAGGGGCTGATCGCCCCCCTGCTCGGCTGCCTCACCCAGGCGGAGGATTCGCTGGTGGTCAACAACAATGCCGCTTCGCTCTTCTTGCTGCTGCAGGAGATAGCAAAGGGGCGCGAGGTGATCGTCTCGCGGGGCGAGCAGATCCAGATTGGCGGCGGCTTTCGCATCCCCGATATTCTGGCGCTCTCCTGCGCCAAACTGGTGGAGGTGGGCACCACCAATATCACTACCGCCAAGGATTACCTCGATGCCATCACCGATCAGACCGCCTTGGTGCTGATGGTGCACAAATCCAATTTCGCCATTCGCGGCTTTACCGAATCCCCCGATATTGGCGAGGTGGCCCGCGCCCTGCCCGAGCACGTAGTGCTGGCGGTGGATCAGGGGTCGGGATTGACCACTGAGGAGTTTGCGCCGGACGAAACCTCGGTGCGTCAGTACATCAAGGCGGGGGCGGATCTGGTCTGCTACTCCGGTGACAAACTGCTGGGCGGCCCGCAATCGGGCATCATCAGCGGCCGCAGCGATCTCATCAAGCGGCTGGAAAAACACCCCATGATGCGCACCTTCCGCCCGAGCCGCATCGTCTACTCCCTGCTGGAACGCCTGCTCATTCACAAGCTCAACAAATCCCCCATCGGCGAGGGCATTGCCCAGCGCACCTTGAGCAACCCGGCCGCCATGCAGGCGAGAGCCTCCCAGCTGATGACCGCCCTGCCCGGCTGCTTTGTGCCGGTCCCCGCCCAGTTGGTGGTGGGCGGCGGTACCCTGCCGGACGAGTTCTACCCCGCACCTGCGCTCGAATGCACCGACCCACGTCCGGCCCAGCAGTTGCTAGATGCCCTGCGCGAACTGCCGGTGCCGGTCATTGCCACAGTGCGCCAGCAGAAGGTGCTGCTCAATATGGCGACTCTGCTGCCAGCTGATATGTCGCTTGTAATCGCCCAGCTTCACGAGCTGCTACCTGCCTCGATAAATGCAACTGAGGAGCCCTGATCCCATGACCCCCTATCGCGCCGTTATCGGTCTCGCCGGCCACGTGGATCACGGCAAGACCCTGCTGATCAAGGCCCTCACCGGCATCACCACCGCCCGTGCCCACGAGCAGGCCATCGGCATGACTCAGGATCTCGGCTTTGCCCACTTCGACGACGGTCAGGGCAACACCATAGGCGTCATCGATGTGCCCGGCCACGAGCGCTATATCCGCAACATGGTGGCGGGGCTCTGGAGTCTGGATCTGGTGCTGCTGGTGATCGCCGCCGATGAGGGGTGGATGCCGATGACCGGCGATCACCTGCGCCTGCTCAAGGCGATGGGGGTGCCGCGCCTGCTGGTCTGCATCAACAAGTGCGATCTGGTCTCCCCCGACGAGCTGGCACTCCTCGAAGAGAGCCTGCTGGAGCGGGTGATGGACGAGAGCGGCATGGTGCCTGATCTCGTTAGCGTCAGCGCCAAAACCGGCGCCAATATGGCGGCCCTGCACGCCGCCATCGTGCGCCAGCTTGCCGATCTACCAGCATCGCACGCTACCCGCGAACAGGCCGCCCCGCGACTGTATGTAGACAGGGTCTTTACCGCCAACGGCACCGGCACAGTGCTCACCGGCACCCTGCAGCAGGGCAGCCTCAAGGTGGGAGACAAGCTGCGCCTCTACCCCGCCGATCGGGAAGTGCTGGTGCGCTCCCTGCAGGCCTATCACCAGAGCGCCGACGAGACTGGCGCCGTCTGCCGGGTGGCGGTGGGCCTTAAAAAAGTGCCTCACAAGGAGGTGGCCCGCGGCCACTGCCTCACCAGCGCTGCGGGCCAGTGCGAGGCGGCAACGCACCTTATCGTGCGACTCAACACCGAGATCCTGAACGCCAAGGTGCTACGCACACAGGAAGTGGAAGTGGCCCTCGGCAGCTGGCACGGCCGGGCGCGCTTTGTACCAATAAAAGACACCCGGCTGGCACGGCTGATCTTTACCAGCCCCATCCCCTGCTTCTTCGGCCAGCCGCTCGCCATCATTCGCCACGGCAGCAGCGAACTGCTGCACGGCGCCCGCATCGTCTGGTGCGGCGACATCCACCCCGCCAGACGCAAGGCACTACATGCCCTGCTGGGCGATCTGCCTGATGAGCTGGAGCGCTACAACCCTGCCACCCTGCAGCTAGGGCTCAATGGCTATGTACTGGCCAACCGCTTTGACCAGCGGCCCGAACACGTTACCCCTCTCGGTGAGTGGCTGCTGGATAACCACTGGCTGTCCCAGAGCCGCGATCAACTGCTCGCTACGCTGGCCAGCGAACCGCTCAGTGCAGCGGAACTGGCGACCCGCTTTGGTATCGCCCTGCCGCTCACTCAGGCCCTGCTCCAGCAGCTCAAAAGCGAGCAGCAGATCCGTCTGCACCATGACAAGTGGCAGCTGGGTAGCGGCGAGTCGGAAGATGATTTGGGGGAAGAGGCGCAGCTGGTGCTCAAAGTGGTGCGAGATCAAGGCAAGGAGGGTTACGAGCCCGGTAAACTGGGCCCCGGCGGCGTGGAGCTGGATCCCTTTATCACCCGCAAGCTGCCCGCCGCCCTGCAGCAGGGCTTGCAACAAAAAGGCGCCCTGCAAAAGCAGCTGCGCAATCTGGCGCGACTCAAGTATCTGGTGCAGCTCGATGGCCCCATCTACTACGACACCGCGCTTTACAACCAGATGGTCGCCGCCGTGCTGGCGGGCCAGCAGGTGGGAGATCTGATCGACATGGCATCCTTAAAGGAGATCACCGGTTTGTCGCGTAAATACGCCATTCCGTTTTGCCTGCGCATGGAGATGGATGGCTGGGTGCGGCGCGAGGAGAACGAGCGTCGGGTGCTGCGTTTGCCAGCCACTCAAGATGCCTTGCAGCAGGAGCCGGCATGACGGCCACCCAACTGCGCCGAGAATTTCATATCGACGGTATCGTGCAGGGGGTCGGCTTTCGCCCCTTCGTCTATGGGTTGGCGCTGCGCCACGGTCTTACCGGCTATGTGCTGAACGATGCCAACGGCGTCACCATAGGCGCCGAGGGATCCCCCAAGCAGCTGGCCGCCTTTGCCCGCGAACTGCGCGAACTGGCGCCACCGCTTAGCCGTATCGATCATTTCAGCGAGCGGGAGCTGCCCCAAAACGATGACCCCGATTATGACGGTCAATTCCATATAAAGGCGAGTCAGCAGCAGAGCGCCGCCACTGTCGCCATCTCGCCGGATCAGGGGATGTGCGAGGCGTGCGCCACGGATGTGGCCAACCCCGTTGATCGCCACCACCACTACCCCTTTACCAACTGCACCCACTGCGGCCCGCGCTACACCATCATCCGCCGCCTCCCCTACGATCGGCCCCACACCGCCATGGCCGACTTTGCCATGTGCCCGCGCTGCGCTGCGGCGTATGAAAACCCGCTGGACAGACGCTACCACGCCCAGCCGGTGAGCTGCCCCGAGTGCGGGCCCCACCTCAGCTGGCGCAGCGGCCGTGGCGATGCCCTGGCCGAGCGCGAGGAGGCCCTGCAAATGGCAGCCCGCGCCCTGCAAACCGGGGCGCTGATTGCGGTCAAGGGGATGGGGGGGTATCACCTGATGTGTGATGCCCGCAATGAACAGAGTGTGGCCAGATTGCGAACGCTCAAGCGGCGCGAACGCAAGCCGCTGGCGGTGATGATGGGCTCCCTTGCCGAGGCCAAACTGCATGTCACCGGCTGCGAGGCTGAGTGGAGCCTGCTCTCCTCTCAGGCCAGACCCATCACCCTGCTGCGCAAGCGCACTAACGATGATCGGCTCTCAGAATCCCGACAGTCAGCCGCGCCGCTGGCCGAGGGGATCGCCCCCGGCATCCCCTACCTTGGGGTCATGCTCCCCTACACCCCGCTCCACCAGCTGCTGCTGGACGCCTGCGCCATGCCGCTGGTGGCCACCAGCGCCAATGGTCGCGGCAGCCCGATCCTTGTTGAGTGCGATGCTGTGGTCAGGGAGCTCGGCAGCGAGATTGACGGCATCCTGGATCACAACCGCCCCATACTGCACCCCTGCGACGACAGTCTGGTGCAGTGGGCGGGCGGGCGGCACCAGACGTTGCGCCTCGCCCGGGGCTATGCCCCCTGCACTCCCAGCCTGAAACAGGCGGTCAATGTGCCGCTGCTGGCGGTCGGGGCGCAGCAGAAGAACCAGCTGGCACTCGCCTTCGGCCGCCAGCGCATCTACAGCCCCTATATCGGTGATCTGCACAGCCTGCCGATGCAGGGCCACTTCGAGCAGACCCTGGCTACCTTTCGCGAACTCTACGATCTCAAGCCCGAACTGCTGGTATCGGACTGCCACCCTGGCTACCTCAGCCACCAGTGGGCCAAGGGCTATTGCCACAATCACGGGGCAACCCATCTCGAGGTGCAGCACCATCACGCCCACCTGTTGGCAGTGATGGCCGAGCATGACATCACTGGCCCTGTTCTGGGTTTTGCCTTTGACGGCACCGGCCTTGGGGATGACGGCACCCTCTGGGGCGGCGAGCTGCTGCTGGCCGAAGTGAAGGGTTTTTCACGAGCTGCCCACCTCACCCCCTTTAAGCTTATTGGCGGCGAGGCGGCCATCCGTGAGCCGGTACGCCAGCTGCTGGGGCTGCTGTTCGAGACGTATGGCGTGGAGCAGATCCGCGCCCTCGACATTCCTTTGATCAACAAGCTGCCACCTGAGCGGATCTGCAACCTGCATCAGCTCTGGCGCTTGGGTCGCAACGCCCCTTACACCAGCTCCATCGGTCGGCTGTTCGATGCCGTCGCGGCGCTGCTGGGGCTGATCGATGCCCCCGACTACGAGGGAGAGGCGGGACTCTTGCTGGAGGCAGCCGCCTTGCAGCTAGCACCGAATGAGTTGCCCTTCCCCCTCGCCTTTGGCCTGCACCAGAGCGCAGAGGGGCCGCTGCATATCGAGTGGGCAGAGCTGCTCAATCTGCTTATCAGCGAGCAAAGCAAAGGCACCTCAACCGCCAGCCTGGCTGCCGGTTTTATCCGCGCTGTCAGCGCTCTGGTCATCACCCTGGCCGAGCGTTTCCCCGGCTATCCGGTGGCGCTTGGGGGCGGCGTGTTTCAAAACCGGGTGCTGATGGACACGCTTATTCCCGGTCTCGAAGCAGCCGGCCGCCAGGTATTAACCTCTGAAACCCTACCGCTCAATGACGGTGGCATCGCCGCCGGTCAGCTCTGGTTTGCCATCCACCATATTGCCACGCACCAGCCTGTCACAACCGGTTGTGCCACCTTGTCGGAGTCCTGAAATCCATGTGTCTATCCATCCCCTCTCAGGTAGTGCAGCTGCACCCCGAAGATAACTGCGTCACCGTCGATACACTGGGGGTGCAGCGGCGCGTCAGCTGCATGCTGCTCGAAGAGCCCCTCAACCTTGGCGACTATGTGCTGCTCCATATCGGCTTTGTGATGAGCAGGATTGACGAAGAGGAGGCGCAGGCCAGCCTGGAGAGCTTCCGCCAGATGGTGGCCCTGATGCCCGATCAGGATATCTTGCCATGCTGACCTTGAATGACTTGTTTCAGGGCTTTCGTCAGCCCGACGTCATCCGCGCCCTCGCCGCCCAGATCACCGAACTGGCCAAATTACTCCCCGAACCGCTGCGGGTGATGGAGGTGTGCGGCGGCCATACCCACACCATCATGAAATACGGCCTGCCCCAGTTGCTGCCGGCCAGCATAGAGTTCGTCCACGGCCCCGGCTGCCCGGTCTGCATCATGCCCAAAGAGCGCATCGATCAGGCCATCGAACTGGCTAGAGAGCCCAACGTCATTCTGGTGACCCTGGGGGACATGATCCGGGTGCCGGGCTCCAAAGGCACGCTGGCCCAGCAGCGGGCCAAGGGGAGCGATATCCGCCCCGTCTATGACCCCCTCGACGCCCTGCGCATCGCCAAAGAGAACCCGGAGAAAACCGTGGTCTTCTTCGCCATCGGTTTCGAAACCTCCACCCCGATGACGGCCGCGCTCTTGGCAGCAGCTGAAGAGCAAGGGGTCGATAACCTCTTGTTTCATATCAACCATGTGCTGGTGCCCCCCGCCATTCACGCTGTGATGGCCGACGGAGTGGCCAAGGTGAACGCCTTTATCGGCCCCTCTCACGTCAGCGTCATCACAGGCGCCGATATCTACCTGCCCATAGTCCAACGCTATCAGGTGCCTGTGGTGGTGAGCGGCTTCGAGCCGGTGGATGTGATGGAGGCACTGCTGATGATGGTGCGCCAGAAGGTGGAAGGCCGCTACGCCCTGGAGGTGCAGTACACCCGCGCCGTCACTGCCAGTGGCAATAAAGCCGCCCAGCGGCTGGTCGAGCGCTTTTTCGAGACCCGCGAGCATTTTCGCTGGCGAGGTCTGGGGGATATCAATGCCTCCGCCCTGCGCCTGCGCGATGCCTTCGCCAAGCGCGATGTGGAGCGTCACTTCCAACTTGATCAGACCCCCATCGATGACCACAAGGCGTGCCAGTGCGCCGATATTCTGCGCGGGCTGGCCAAGCCCAATCAGTGCAAAGTCTTTGGCCGGGGCTGCACCCCGACCCAGCCCATGGGCAGCTGCATGGTCAGCTCCGAGGGGGCCTGCAATGCCTACTACCGATATATGGGGATCCAATGAGAGAAATTCAGTTAAGCCACGGTGGTGGTGGTGTCGAGATGAACCAGCTGATCAACCAGCTCTTCTTTCACCACTTTGGCAACGAGATCCTGCTGCGCGGTGAAGATGCCGCCCTGCTGCCGGTAAGCGGGCCCGTCGCCTTCACCACCGACAGCTTTACCGTCTCGCCGCTCTTCTTCGAGGGGGGCGATATCGGCAAGTTGGCCATCGCCGGTACGGTCAACGATCTGGCCATGATGGGGGCCAAGCCCGAGTATCTGAGCGCCAGCTTTATCATTGAGGAGGGCTTCCCCTACGCCGATCTCGCCCGCATCGTCGAGTCGATGGCCGCAGAGCTGGCCAAAAGCGGCGCCCGCATCGTCTGCGGTGACACCAAGGTGGTGCCCAAGGGGGCGGCCGACAAGATCTTTATCAACACCAGCGGGGTCGGCACCTTCCCGCTGCCTGAGCAGAGCCGGGGCATCTCGGTGCGCAACCTCAAGGCCGGTGACGCCATTCTGGTGTCGCGGGATATCGGCAGCCACGGCGCCTGCATCCTGATGGCCCGTGACGCCCTGCAGCTGGGCTCGGATCTGAAAAGCGACTGCACCACCCTCTGGCCGCAGGTAGAAGCGCTGCTGCAAGCGGGGATCACCCCTCACGCCCTGCGCGATGCCACCCGCGGTGGCCTCGCCGCCGTGCTGAATGAATGGAGCACCGCCTCCCAAGTGGCCATCGAGCTGGAGGAGTCCGCCATTCCGGTGTGCGATCCGGTGCGTGGCCTGTGCGAACTCTACGGCTTCGAGCCCCATGATCTCGCCAACGAGGGGACCATGGTACTGGCCCTGCCTGCCGAACAGGCGCAGGACGCGCTGGGCATCTTGCGGCAATTCAACCCCGCCGCCAGCCAGATCGGCGTGGTGCAGGCAAGTGATCGCCACAAGGTGATCCTCAATAACCCCTGGGGCAGTCGCCGTTATCTGGAGCTGCCGCAGGGGGAGCTCCTCCCGCGGATCTGTTGATCGGCCATGCCGTTCACCCAATTACCGGGAGGAGTCACTGCTCCTTCCCATATCGGTTAAGGAGCCACCATGCACGAAATGTCTCTGGCCATGGCCGCCATCGATCTGGCGGCCGAACAGGCCACCCAGCGGGGCTTTAACAAAGTGACCGCTCTCTGGCTCGAGGTCGGCAGCTTCTCCTGCGTTGACCCGGACACCATTGCCTTCTGTTTCGAGGCTGCCGCCAAGGGCACTGCCGTCGAAGGGGCCCAGCTCCACTTTCAGCACCAGGCGGCAGAGGCCTGGTGTTACGACTGCAACAAGACGGTCACCCTCACCGAGCGCGGGCAGGCCTGTCCCGAGTGTGGCGGATACAAATTACGCGTCGCGCAGGGCGATAGCCTGCGCATCACCGACATCGAGGTAAGTTGATATGTGTAGCGTATGCGGATGCGGCCAGGCGCGGATCGCCGGCCATGAAGATGAACACGACCATGCCCACCCCCACGATCATGAGCACCATGAACATGACCATGAGCACGGCCATCATCATGCTCATGAGGCTCATCACCAACATTCCCATGAGCAGAGCGCACCGCGCACCCTGATTATTCACCACCACTATCACCATCAGGGAGATGTCCATCACCACTACCACGGCGTACGGACCCCCGCAGGTGCAGAGGGTCATGATCACCCGCACGAGCACCACCATGATCACCCCCACGACCATCATCATGATCATGACCACGAGCATTCCCACGCTCATCCGCATGACCATGACCATCAGCAGGGTGATCTGCACTACGGCAAAGGGGAAGCGGGACTGTCGGTTCCCGGCATGGGACAACGCCAGCTGATCGCCATCGAGATGGATGTGCTGGCCAAGAACAACGCCCTGGCCGCCCACAACCGCGAACACTTCGACGAAGCGGCCCAGCTGGTGCTTAACCTGGTGTCGAGCCCGGGTTCAGGCAAAACCACCTTGCTGTGCGAAACCCTGCGCCAGCTGGCTGACAAGCGCCCCTGCGCTGTGATCGAAGGGGATCAGCAGACCAGCACCGATGCGGACCGTATTCGTGCCACCGGCGTCCCTGCCGTGCAGATCAACACCGGCAAGGGCTGCCATCTGGATGCCAAAATGGTCCACGACGCCTGCCACCAGCTGCCCGCCAATGAAGGGGGCATCCTCTTTATCGAAAACGTGGGCAATCTGGTCTGCCCCGCCAGCTTCGATCTCGGCGAGAAGTACAAGGTGGCTATCCTCTCCGTTACCGAGGGGGAGGAGAAGCCCCTCAAATACCCGGACATGTTTGCCGCCGCCCAGCTGATGGTGATCAACAAGATCGACCTGCTGCCCTACGTCAGCTTTGACGTGGCCCGCTGCATCGAGAACGCCAAACGGGTCAACCCCTATATTCAGGTGATCCAGGTCAGCGCCACCACGGGTGAAGGGATGGATGCCTGGCTCAACTGGCTGGCAACGGCCTGAACCGGTTAAAAAACGCTGATAACTGTGGGTAACAAAAGAGGGAGGCTGATGCCTTAATGCCAGTCAGTTAAGCCTGACTGGCATTGTTTTTATTGGCTTGTTTGACACTGTATTTCTGTGGCCTTGGCTTCACGCAGCGGGGGTAACTTCGTTCCCTTCGTGCCGGCAGCACAAACTGCCCCGCCTGCTGCTCCAGCTCCGCCACCCGCTTCGGGATAGTCCCCGGCGACATGTACGGCATGCAACTCAGTTCATGGATGAGGTACACCGATGCCATGTGAAAGCTCAGCTGGCTTGCTGTGTATCCCTTTAGACTCGCCGCCATCTTCACCATCTGGCTGCGCAGCAGGTTGTACGCCAACAACACGCCCCACAGCTCTTGCCGTATCCCCATTGCCTTCTTGCTACGCAGGGTCAGTCGGTGTTGTTGCAGGCTGTGCTTCATCTCCCGATAGCCCAACTCGATTTCCCAGCGATGGCTGTAGAGCTCGACAATCTCGGCACCCGGAAAGCGCATCGGGTCGACCATTGAGGTCAGTACCTGCCGCTCCTTGCCGTTGATAGTGCGGGTCAGCAAGCGGGCTTCCACTGTGTCCGGCAGTTGCGGCCACTTCTTGCGTGCCTGTGGACTGGTCTTGAGCTGCACCAATGCATCCTGGCGCCCCAGCTTGCGTACCACCTCGTATTGCGTGCCCTTTTTGAGCGGCAGCAGCCAGTGACGCTCGCTGCCAGCAGTTTGCCAGGCGTGTAGCAGACCGAGGGAGTAAAACCCCTTGTCGAACAGGGTGAGCGAGTGGTCCGGTGTGCGTGCAATGAGCTGTTCGGCCAGCGCCATCTCGTTGACGGCGCAGCTCTCCATGACAGCCTGAACAAGCAGATGACTGGTCAGCTCCATCTGGCAGAGCATGCGCACCTGCGGATAAGCGGTCTCCCCATGCTGGGTACCGGGCTTGGCAAAGGCGGCGGCATTGTCCGGGGTATCAGGCGTGCGCCACATCACGCCATCGACGGCGAGCAGTTGCAGCCCGGCCCAGCCGGGGTGATTGGCCTGCTGGTGCCAGCCTGTGGCGGTTTCGTGAAACAGCCGCTCAATGCTCTTGTGGCCAAGCTTTTGGCGAGCTTGCAGGAAGGCGCTGGGGGCAACAAAGGGACGGTCGCCGGGCAACAGGATATCAAGCTGATTGACCAGCTGGGTCATGGGGACGTGGCGGAAGATAGCCATGCCGATGATGGCCCAGACCAGGCGCTCCATGGGCATACGGCGGCGACGTAGGGTCACGACATCCTCTTCGGCGAGCAGCGTCGTGATGAGCTCGGGCGGAATGAGGTCAGAAAGTGACTCAAACTGAGCAGCCTTGCTAGCGTGGAGGAAGTCGAGAGCGTGAGCGATACGCATAAAAAATCCGAAACCAAATCAACAGGTTTCGGATTTTTACACATCAGCAGGATCGGTCAATGGATCCTTAACTGATCGGCATTAAGGCTGATGCCTCCCTCTTTTTTATTGTGCTGACTGCTCCCCCCAGCCCTCAGGCCACATTGCAAACCATCGGCTCCTGCTCAGCAGGTGCCTCACCAAAGCGCAGCACCCGATGGCAGATCTGGCGCAGCAGCGCCTGCTGGTGGCTAAAAATCAGGATGCCTAGCCCGCGCTGCTCGCACTCGCGCATCAGCTCCTGCCAGAGCTGGCGCTGAATTTGCGGATCCAGCTGGGCGGTCACCTCATCTGCAATCAGCAGACGAGTGCGGGGATCGAGGGCACGCAGCAGCGCGATGCGTGCCAGCTCGCCGCCAGATAGCTGACCCGGCTTGCGACCAAGCCACTCGGGCTTGACCATAAAGCGGGCCAGCATGGCCTCATCGGGGCGCCATACATCCCATAGCGCCTGCCCTGTGGTGCGATAGGGATTGAAGGTGAGTTCCGGGTGCTGGGGCACCAGCTGGATGGGGTTATAGCCTTTTACCTGTTCAGGTACCGGCTGCCCATCCAGCAGGATCTGCCCGCCTGCCCGAACCGGTTGCCAACCGGCCAATACCCGCCCCAGCGTGGTTTTGCCATAACCGCTGGGGGCAGAGATACCGAGCCGTTCGCCCGCTTTCACCGTCAGCGACAACCCCTGCCAGAGGGGGCGTTCCCCCTGGGCAATGGTGAGATCCCGTACTTCAAACATCAGGAAACCTCCGGCACAGAGAAGAGTGCGTTGAACTCCGGCAGCGCCTGCCAGTGGGCACGGAGCATCTCGCTCCCCTGCCCCTGTTGCAGGTGGTGGCTACTCAGGGTATCGCTCACCTGCCCCTGATGCAGCGCCACGATGCGATCGGCAAAACGGGCCGCTAGCGCCAGATCGTGAGTGACCCAGAGGATGCCGCTGCCCTGATTGGCCAGTTCGCGCAATTGGCTGAGCAGCAGACAGGCCAGCCCTTCGTCGAGCCAAGCGGTGATCTCGTCCGCCAGAATGTAGCGGGCGCCGCCGAGCGCCGCGGTGCAGGCCAGAATGCGCTTGGCCATGCCGCCGGAGAGCTGGCGTGGATAGCGGTCCAGGGTGGCAGCAGGCAGCTGGTAGCGCTGCAGTTGCTCGCCGAGCCGCTCGCGAGAACCGTTCTGACCGCAGAGACGAGCCGCGCGGCCCAGCTGGCGCTCCACCGTCAGCAGCGGATTGAGGGCGCTCACCCCCTGCGGCACATAGCAGAGGGTGTGGCCACGCAGACGGGCCCGGCTGGCGTCGCACAGGGGAGTGCCATCGAGGGAGAGGGTGCCGCGCATCCGCAGGTTGTCCGGCAGCAAGGTCAGTGCGCTTTGCAGCAGCAGGCTCTTGCCCTCGCCACTCCCCCCCACCAGCGCCACGATTTCCCCCGGCGCCAGTTGCAAGCTGATATCGGTCAGCAATGGCTGCCAGCTGCGCCGCCCCAACCAGGAGTAGTGGGCCGCCTCTATGGTCACATGGTCAAAACTCAACATGGTTCACTCCTGTGCCACAGCAGCTGCTGCAGGGCGCGAGTAGCCTGATCAAACAGCAGTACCAGCAGCAGCAACATCAGCCCCGGGAAGAGCGCCAGCCACCAGCCACCACCGGCCAGATAACGCAGGGCATCGGCCAGCAGCAGACCCAGGGAGGCCTCGTGGGCCGCCAGCCCAAAGCCGAGAAAGCTCAAGGCTGCGCTGTGCAGCACCGCATGGGGAAACATCAGCAAGGTGCCGATAAACCACTGGGGCAACAACCCCGGCAGCAGGTGGATGCGCCAGCGACGCAGCGCCCCCATCCCCTGACAGCGGGCCAGCACCACGTAATCGCTGCAGGCGATCCGCCGCGCTTCTGCGCAGAGAATGAGCGCCAGCTTGGGCCAGTGGGTCAGCGCCACCGCCAGGATCACTCCGCGCATGTCGCCCCCCACGGTAAAGCAGATCAGGATCAGCAGCAGCATATGGGGCAGCGCCAGCATGGCATCGATCACGAGGCGCACCGCCACATCGCATCTGGGATGAATGAGCGACACGCTTGCCGCCACCATGGCCAGCAAGCCACTGCAGAGCGCCGTGCTGATCCCCAGCTCCAGACTGGTGAGGGTACCCTGAAAGGCCCGCAACCAGAGATCCCGCCCCATCTGATCGGTGCCGAACCAGTGGGCCAGCGAGGGGGGCTGCTGGCGCGCCAGCAGATCCATCGGCACATCCTGAGCCGACAAGCTCCAGCCGTAGGCGGCCAGCAGCGCCAATCCTGTCAGCGCCACGCCGAGGCGCACTATGGAGGGAAGCGGATTAAACAGCATGCTCGCCCTCCCAACCCCGGTTGATGTGGGCCAGCAGCAGGCTGGCCACAGTGTTGCCAATAAAGACCAGCAGGGTGCAAAAGAGCACTATGCCCATCAGCAAGGGGATATCCCCCCGCAGCCCCGCATCCACGGTCGCTTGCCCGAGCCCCGGATAAGAGAACACTTTCTCCGCCAACAGCGACCCGCCAATCAGCTCACCGAGGGAGGCAAACTGCAGGCAGAGCGCCGGGGTCAGGGCGTGGCGCAGCACATGAAAACGCAGCATGGGCCAGCCGCCATCCCCCTGAGCGCGGGCGTAGCGGATAAAGTCGCTCGCCAGCACCTCGGCCACCCGCCCCCGGGTATGCAGGGCAATATTGCCCAGCCCGAGCAGGGCGAGCGCGGTCACCGGCAACAGCAGATGGCGCGCCCGCATAGCCCAATCCGCCTCATCGGCTGAGAGGCCCGGCGTCCAGGCGCAGCAGACTGGCAGCAGCGGCCAGTGCACCGCAAACAGGGCGAGCAGCAAGAGGCCGACCCAGAAGGTGGGCAGGGAGGCAAGCAGGTAGGCAAAA
Organism: Aeromonas sp. 2HA2; assembly: GCF_029237345.1. Taxonomy (NCBI): domain Bacteria; kingdom Pseudomonadati; phylum Pseudomonadota; class Gammaproteobacteria; order Aeromonadales; family Aeromonadaceae; genus Aeromonas; species Aeromonas sp. 2HA2. The sequence continues at coordinate 137,747 of NZ_JAACGB010000004.1, forward strand.
CGGCAAATCAGGCGATCGGGCCAGCGGTTGAGATAGCGACCGGCGCAGAGGCCCAGCAGGATGCCGAAAAAGCCGGAGAGCAGCCAGGCCCCCGCCAGCAGCAGGAAGGAGGCAGCAAAGCGCTGGCCTATCACCTGAGCCACAGGCGCGTTGTAGAGCATGGAATAGCCGAAATCCCCCTGCAGCACCTGGGTAAACCAGTGCCAGTAGCGCAGCCACAGCGGCTGATCCAGCCCCCAGCGGGCGGCGATGCGGGCGTACTGCTCCGGCGGCACATGGAGCAGATCATTGCCGATATAGGCCTTGATGGGATCAATGGGGGAGTAACTCAGCAGCACAAAGGTGGCGACCGAGACCAGACAGAGCAGCCCTGCCAGACGCAGCAGGGCTTTTAGCAACAGATAACCGGAATGACTCAAGGGCGAACTTAACGGCACGTCCACCGCCAGTCAGAGAGGTTGTTGAGCAGGGACCAGCTGCCGTGGATTTCCGGCGCCCCCTTGCCAAGGTCGATGCAGCGGTTGGCCAGATACGTGTGCTGCACATTGAGCAGCCAGGCCCAGGCGGCATCCCCCTGCACCCCGGCGCCTGTCTTGCCATCCCACTCCACCTGCTGCCAGAACGGCACGGCCGCCTGCCAGTTCGGGGCATCGAGCGCCTGCTTGAGGTGGCCATCCACCACGGGGTTGCTGTAGTAGCCTGGGTTGTAGAACTCAACGCCGCCGGAGCCGCTCTGGTAGTGGTGATAAAGCTCCATGGGATCCAGACTCCCCCACCCCATCAGCACCGGATTGGCGTGCATCTCCCGCTCCACCTGCTCCCAGCTGCCAGATTTGAGGCTGACATCAAGACCTATGGGTTTGAGCATGGCGCGCACCGCTTCCGCCAGATCCCGGCGGGTACTGTCGCCACTGGTGTACCAGAGGATAAAGGCGGCGCGCTGGTCACCCTTGTGGCGAATGCCATCGCTGCCCATCTTCCAGCCAGCCTCGTCGAGCAGGGCGTTGGCATGGGCGACATCGCCGTCCTTGAAGGCGGTGGCTTTGTTCAGCCAGGGCAAGCCTTCCACCGCGCTGTAAGCGGGGATGGCGTGCCCTTCCAGCAGCTGGTCGGCCAGCAGCTTGCGGTCGATGGCATAGTTGATGGCGCGGCGCACCGCCACATCGGCGGTCACGTCGTTGCCGATGGGATAACCCTTGGCATCTTTTTTAGCCTCTTCGCTACGCTTGCTCGCTGCAGGAATGGGGAAGACGATGCCACGGTTCTCCACGCTTGGCCGTACCCACAGCTTGAGCGAGGCAGGTACGGTAGGCGCCAGCGACGGGGGTATGCGCACCAGATCGAGCTGGCTGCTCTGGGCGGCGGCATAGGCGCTCTCTTCATCGATAAAGACAAACACCAGCCGTTTGAAATCATTGATGCCGCCGGCGTAATAGGGATTCGCCTCCACCACCAGTTGCTGACCGGGCAGGAAGCTCACCAACCGGTAAGGGCCGGCACCGACAGGCTTTTGAGCGTATGCCTTGGGATCGTAATCCTTCTTCGACACTATGCCGAGGGATCCCAACACATTGACGAAGGTGCTCTGGGGGGCGCTCAAGACGATGGCGACCTCAGTGGACGAGACCACCCTGGCCGAGACAAAGTTACCCATGTCGATCTTGCCGCCGCCCTCGGCCGCGCTGTTGTAGGTAAAGGCGACATCTTCGGCGGTGAGCGGTGCGCCGTTGGAGAATTTCAGGCCGGGCTTGAGGGTGATAAGCCACCCCTTGCCATCCTTGTTCGGGGTCACCGATTTGGTGAGCAGATCCTGCCAGCTGAGGTCCGCGTTTTGCTTGAGCAGCGGGCTGTGCAGCAGCAGGTAGCTGCCGTGACTCCAGCCAAGCAAGGGGTCAAACCCTTCGGTGGGTTCGGCGCCGATGGCGAGCTTGAGTTCGGCAGGCACAGGTTGGGCGGCCAGTACGGAATGAGAGAGTCCGCTTGAGAACAGGGCCAGCAAAGTGGCCGCGACGACAGGCACACCCTTGCGGCAGCCATGGCATTGAATGGTCATAAGATTCCTTGTTCGTTTGTACCACTCACCTCGAAGAAAAACGTCAAACGAAGAAGCGAGTGAGGGGCCAAAACGGGCCCCTATTCTAAACTTGATTTCGCGTGAAACCTAGCGGCTATGCCAGTTGGCCACGACGAGCACCAAACAGCCGTCTGCGCCCCAGATCCACGCCAGCAGCGCCTTGCTGCAGCGGCAAGGAGTGCAGCATCTTGAGGGTGCTGCTCACCAGCGAGCGCCCCTCCTCGGCCCCGAGATGGGGATCGAGCGGCGACATCAGGGAGCAGGCCAGCAGCTGCCCCGTCTCGGGCAATTCACCCACCATAAAGGTCATGTTGCCGCAGGGGAGCTGCAGGGCGAGCCGATCGCTGCTGCTGCGCACCGGCCATAGGTGATCCGGCCCCGGCAGCACCACCAGGCTCAGCATCCAGGGGGTGAGCACGCAGCCGAGCCACTGCTCTTCAAACAACACGCACTCGGCCACTATGGGCATGGTGGCGTGATAGAAGGGCAGCCCTTGCATCTCTTCGCGGGCGATCCGCTCGTACTGGGCCACCAGCAAAGGCGCGGGATTGCTGGCAAAACCGATGAACTCCTGCACGGCTTCAACCTCGCTTAAATGGGACTGCGCCATAGGCCCTCCTGCTCTTGCTTTGCCCGCTCGGCATCGGAAAGCGCAATGGCGGGGGCGCCAACGGCGGCCAGCAGGGTCAAAATCCGATCCTTCGCCTCCCCCATCGCGGCCGCCACTAGCGGGGTGAGGCCGATGCGCGGTTCGAGTGATTCAGGCTCAATGCCAATCAGGGTGAGTCGCTTGGGCGACTCCCCCGTCATGTGCAGCGCCGAGAGCACGTCCGCCAGCCCCAGCTGGTGGGGGGAGATCTTGCGGCCAAACAGGGTCGGGATCTCCTCGCCCTGCAGGGTCACTACTGTGCCCGGCGGGTTACCGCTGCGCACCGCATCCGCCAAAATGATGTGGTCGCGACTGGCCATGGCTTCCAGCAGCTCCATACCGGCGGTGCCGCCGTCCAGCAGCTCGATGCCGGGGGCGAAACGGTATTCGCGCCCCAGCGCCTCGACGAGGCGCACTCCCACCGCCTCGTCACTCAACAGCAGGTTGCCCACTCCCAGGATCAGGGTGTTCATCACAGCACCTTCACCTGAGTCACTTCGCCATTCTGGGTATCCACCACGTGCACCGCGCAGGACATGCAGGGGTCGAACGAGTGGATGGTGCGCACCACTTCCAGCGGTTTGGCGGGATCCGCCACTCGCGTGCCCACCAGTGCCTGCTCGTAAGGGCCGGGCTCGTCATTGAAGTTGCGCGGACCCGAGTTCCAGGTCGACGGCACCACCGCCTGATAGTTGGCAATCTTGCCCTCCTTGATGACGATCCAGTGGGAGAGCATGCCGCGCGGCGCCTCTTCAAAACCCACCCCGCGAAACTCCTTGTCCGCCGGGATCTCGGCCTTGATGTAGGCGGTAAAATCCCCCTTGCCGATGTTGTCGATGAGCGCCTTCCACTGGTGCGCCAGGGTGTCTTTCAGCACGCAGCAGCGCACCGCCCGGCCGATAATGCGGCCCATGGTGGAGTGCAGCTGTTCGGTCTTGATGGCAGAGCCGGTGAGTGCCTTGTAGATGCCGTTCAGCTGATCGAAGTGAGCCATCGTCTCCGGGTGCTTGGCAGCCAGTTTCACCAAGAGGTCTGCGAGCGGCCCCACCTCCACCACCTTGCCGTAGAAGGTAGGGGATTTGACCCAGGAGTATTTGCCATCATCCTGCCAGCCGGTGTAGCTGGGTTCGGTTTTGCCCTCCCACGGCTTGAGAGGCTCATCATCCTTGTACCAGGCGTGCTTGTTGCTCTCGGCAATGCCGTCCATCAGCCAGGCATCCTGATGGCTCTCGATGGGGCGATAACCCGCAAGATTGCCATTCTCGATATAGCCGCCCGGCATCAGGAAGCTGCCACCGTCGGCGTCGGTGGGGAGTTCGGGCACGCTCAGGTAGTGCCTGGCCCCCTGCCCCAGCGCCAGCCACTCGGGATAGTGCGCGGCTATGATGGCGGCATCCACCTTGTAGACCTGCTCGATGAACTCGCCGAGCCGGTCGATGAAGCTCTTCACATAGAGCAGCCGTTCCAGGTTGAGCACGCTCGGCGCATCCAGGTTGATGGGGTTGGCCACCCCGCCCACCGCCAGGTTTTGAATGTGCGGGGTCTTGCCCCCCAGAATGGCGACGATGCGGTTGGTATCGCGCTGGCACTCCAGCGCCTGCAGGTAGTGGGCCACTGCGATGAGGTTCACCTCCGGGCTCAGCTTCATCTCCTTGTGACCCCAGTAACCGTTGGCAAAGATGCCAAGCTGGCCGCTCGCCACCAGGGCGCGGATCTTGTCCTGCACCTTGGTCAGCTCTTCGGCGCTGTTGAGGGACCAGGTCGACACCCCTTTGAGGATGTCCGCCGCCTTTTGCGGGTTGGCCTCAAGGGCCGCCGTGATGTCCACCCAGTCCAGCGCCGAGAGCTGGTAGAAGTGGACTATGTGATCGTGGATGTTGTGGGCCGCGATGATGAGATTGCGGATGTACTGGGCGTTGACCGGCACCTGGGCACCGATGGCGTTCTCCACCGCCCGCACCGAGGCGATGGCGTGAATGGAGGTACATACCCCGCAGATGCGCTGCACTATCATCCAGGCATCGCGCGGGTCGTTGCCCTTGACGATCTCCTCCATTCCGCGCCACATGGTGCCGGACGACCAGGCCTTGGTGACTATGCCGCCTTCGATCTCGCAGTCGATACGCAGGTGCCCCTCAATACGGGTGATGGGGTCTATGGTGATACGTTGGCTCATACGTTGGCTTTCCCTCGGGCCTGATAATCTTGGTGAACACGTTCAAGTGATGGCAGTACCGGCAAGAGCCGGATCAACAGCAAATAGGCACACACCTCGATGGCGACGAAGCCCAAGGAGATCAGCACCTCCTCCGCGGAGGGGAAATAGTGGTAGCCATTGCCGGGGTTGAAGGCGAGCAGGGAGTAATCCAGTCGCCAGAGGGCCGCGCCCAGCAGCATGCTGAGGGCCCCCAGGAACAACATGCGCGAATCCCGGCGGCTCTTGTCCCAGTGGAACACCAGCAGCGGGAAGATCATCAGCGCAATCTCGCTCCAGAACATGATGGCGTAGCGATTGAACTCGGAGAGATAGGCCGACTTGTCGTTGATGACAATCTCGGCAAAACGCAGCGCCACAAACAGGATCAGGAAGATGTCGATCACCTGGGTCAGCTTGTAGAAGAGCGACTTCTCGTTGGGACCCCGCCCCGCCAGCCCCGCCTGCACCAAAGAGCCCTCAAACACCACGATGGAGAAGCCCATGATGAAGGCGGTCAGCAAGGAGAAGACCGGCAGCAGCTCGTAGCTTTGCCAGAGCGGATGTATCTTCTCCCCCGCCACTATCATCAGGGAGCCCATGGAGGACTGGTGCATGGTGGGCAGCAGGGCCCCCAGCGCCAGCACGAAGAACATGATCTTGTTGAGGCGAATGAGTGAGGCCTTCCAGCCAAACTTTTCCAGCAGCACGGGCGCGAACTCCAGCGCCATCACCCCGATATAGATGGTCATGCAGACCGCCGTCTCGAACAGCACAGAGGAGGTGTTGAAGTGGCCGGGCAGGTAGAAGTACGGCAGGTTCCAGTAACGCCCCACGTCTATGGTGATGGAGAGGCCCCCCAGCGAATAGCCGAACAGACTGGCCAAGAGCGCCGGGCGCACCAGGGGGTGATACTCGCCCCGGTTGAACACATAGACCGCCCAGGCCAGCGCCCAGCCGCCACAGGCGAAACCGGTCCCGATCAGCAGGTCAAAGGAGATCCACAGCCCCCAGGGATAACCTCCGTTGAGATCGGTAACCGAGCCCAGCCCGAAGAAGAGGCGTTTGAGGATCAGCATGCCACACAGCACGGCAAAGGGGGCCAACACCAGTACGGGCCAGCTGACCAGCTTGCCGCCGAGCGGATACGCCTTGTGATTACTCATGCTCCTTGCCTCCCTTTTCATTGCCCTGCTTGCCCGAGCCCTGATCATGGCCATCGCCTTGATGGTGATCGTGGCCGTTCTGCTTGCTGTTGCGACGAATGAGCACCGAGAGCCCGGTCAGCACCACCATGGGCAGCACCATCCCCTTGTAGAGGGTGTGCTGGATATGCTCGGAGCGAGCACCGGAGGAGAGCTCCGGCAGGTCGGGCATGTCGAGCTTGGTGTAGGGCACCCCGGCCAGCACCAGCACCTGGGTACCGCCCCCCTCCTTCTCGCCATAGACGTAAGGCTGGTAGCTCGGCACCTCATGCAGATAAGGGTCATTGGCGGTAAGGGTCTGGCGCGGATAGGCGTATTCGCTACCCGGGCTCGCCAGCAGGCGGCGCTTGGCCTCGGCCATCAGATCCTCGCGGGTACCAAAAATCACGGCGCCGGTCGGGCACACCTCGACACAGCCGGGCGGCTTGCCCTGATCGATCCGCTCAAGCCCTTTCTGGTTGCACAACTCGCACTTGTGGATGGCCCCCAGCGGGTTGTCGTAATCATATTTGGGCACATCGAATGGGCAGCCCACCATGCAATAGCGGCAACCGGTACAGACGCTCGGGTCGTAGTGGACTATGCCGGTCTTGGGATCTTTTGTAAGAGCCTGCACCGGACAGACCGAGACGCAGTTGGGATCGACGCAGTGCATGCATTGCTTCTTGATGTAGGCATAGCCATCCACCAGTTTATCCTTATGCTCACCCGTGCCGCTCTTCCACACCTGAATGATGTTGTTGGTGTAGGGCGTCAGCTTGTCGTTGGTGGACCAGGTCTGTGCTCCCTCCGGATTGGACGGGTTGCCATTCAAACGCTGGCACTCCGCCACGCAGGCCTGACAGCCGACGCAGAGGGTGGAGTCATAGAGCATGCCGAGCGACCCGGGAATGGGCGGCTTGTTCTTGGCCGCCGCCAGCGCAGTGCCAGGCACGCTTGCCCCTGCCGCCAGTGCACTGGCAGAGGCAAATTTGAGAAAATTGCGTCTGTTCACGGTCACTCCTCCCGTGATGGGTGCTGCCCGGCTTCGTGGCGCTTCTGCTGGCGACCTAGTTCACGCACCGTCATCAGACTCACCCCCACCAGCACCCCGAGGGCCCCCCCGATGAGACCCGTGGCTGTGGGCGAGGTATAGCCCCCCTCCTGGATCTTCACATCGGGTTTATCCACACGCGGGGTCGGGTTCTCGACCTTGGCCAGCTGGAAGATCCCCTTGCTGAAACCCACCCCCTGCTCGTTGCAGCCATAACAGGGGTGGCCGATGCCGACCGGCCAGATGCCGCCGCCCACATCGCAGAACTCCAGGGTCGAGCAGTTGCCGTAGGTCTCTGGTCCCTTGCAGCCCAGATGGTAGAGGCACCAGCCCTGACGGTGGCCCTCGTCACCAAACTCCTTGGCAAAACGCCCTGCATCGAAGTGCGGACGACGCTCGCAGTTCTCATGGATAAGGCGCTCATAGGCAAACAGCGGGCGCTTCTTGCTATCCAGCGCTGGCAGCTTGCCGTAGGTGATGTAGTAGGCGACCGTGGTGAGGAAGTTGTGGGGGTTGGGCGGGCAGCCGGGAATATTGATGATGGGGGTGCCGATATTGCCGAGGGCCTCTTCGAGGCTGACGGCACCGGTCGGGTTGCCACCGCTGGCAGGCACGCCACCCCAGGCAGAGCAGGAGCCGATGGCGATGACGGCGGCAGCATCCGCCGCGGCGCGTCGAATATGGTCGACGATGGGCTCACCGGCCACCATGCAGTAGACGCCGCCATCTTTGAGCGGAATGGAGCCATCCACCACCAGCACGTACTTGCCTTTATAACGCTTGATGGCGTTGTGCTTGTTCTCTTCCGCCTGATGACCAAAGGCCGCCGAGAGCACCTCGTGATACTCCAGCGAAATGGTGTTGAGGATCAGGTTTTCGATGGTGGGGTGGGTGGCGCGCAACAGCGACTCGGTGCAACCTGTGCACTCCTGCGCGCCAATCCAGATCACCGGCGGTCGCTCCGGGCTGGTGAGCGCAGCAGCCATCTTGGCCACGGCATTCTGGCTTAGACCCAGGGTTGCGGCCATCCCGGCGCACAATTTCATAAAGTCACGGCGATTAATTCCATGAGCCGATAAAAAATTATCCTCGACCATTCTTCTTATTCCCGTTAGTGAGCACTTGTTTGATAAATGCTTAATGACGGAAATGCTAAGGACTCCCCTCTCCTCACGTGTTGATCTTTATCAAGCCACAGGGCATTACCAAAATATAAAACCCATCACCATTAATCAAAAAAACCATATGTAGCAAACCCTTAACTCTTCCAGTATCGGCTTACACAAATACCCACAAGGGGGTAATTAATGCTGAAATTGAATTAACAACATTAAAATTACACGTTAATTCTCGATGCTAAATATTCAGAGCGGATACCTGATCACACAAATTATCCCATGCAGGTGTTACTGACTCTGAGTAATCCCGGTGAAAATAAACACCGCTACCAAATACACCTTTGTTTAATGTAAATGAAATATTACTGAAGCGAACGGAGGTACCAATAAGACGCGCTATCACATGGCCAGATATTTAATCAACAGACATGAGAAGCTGACACGAAGAACCTCAAAATGGTCGTCCAGTTGCTGTGCACGCCCTCCAATGACGACAGCGTATCATAAGCACGCCAACCAATGACTCATACGAGAGCCTTCATCATTGCCTCGGAGGCCCTGCATGTACATATTGCCCTGTTCCAAATACCAGCGACATATCATCGCTCATCAACACAGGGTTTCTCGTATCAGGCATACAGAGATAATGGAAAAGAGGGGGGGAAACCACTGTGGATTTTTCTCTTGTCGCTATGCCCCCTTGCGATCCTCCGGGAGCAATTCGTTTCCTGGCTGCAGACAGAAATAATTCCCCGACAAGAAAACACGATAGAAATCACCAGCCAAAAAACATTGGCAGATGAAAATGCCATGATTTTGTCAAAAAACGATTATTCATCATACACTATTTACCATTACAAGCACGACTGGTAACATAATTAAAACATAAGCAGGTGTATGTGCTAACAGTGTAGTGACCACGCCCCCTACAAAGTCGCTACCTGTATTGAAGCAGTTCACCATGGAGGGCTCAGACAAACTGGCCGATATTTTATATCCATATACCAGTGAGGGTTTATTTGTAAAATAGGTATTAGCTCGTCAGCACATGGCTGAATATAAAGATAATGCCTATGCCAATTAGATATTCAAATGACATTGTAAATCTTTAATCGCACAAGGAGTGCGATGACTGAATGACGTTTGCCAAACACGCCATGCTTATTGTGCTGCCGGCAATATCCATCTTCATTTTCATGGAAGAAATAACCCATCATGAATACTGTTACTGCCAGCATCGATGTGGATGCACTGCACCATAATTTTGCCGTTGTGCGGCGCCATGCTCCCCACAGCAAGATCATCGCCGTGCTCAAAGCCAACGCATATGGACATGGTCTGTTGCAAGTCGCCAATACCCTGTCTCAGGCGGATGCCTATGGGGTGGCGCGGATCGAAGAGGCGCTGGTTCTGCGGGCAAACGCCATCACCAAGCCCATTCTGGTGTTGGGTGGATTCTTCTCGGCAGAGGCACTCCCCCTGCTGGCGGCTCACGACTTACAGACCACCATTCATACCTGGGATCAGCTGGCACTGCTTGAGCAGGCCGACCTGCCGACACCGATCACCGTCTGGCTCAAGCTTGATACGGGAATGAACCGGCTGGGGCTCAGGGCGCAGGATATTCCCGCCTTTGTCGAGCGGCTGGCCAACTGCAAGAACGTGGTGCAGCCCTTTCATCTCATGACCCATTTCAGCCAGTCCGACGAGCAGGACAGCCAAGCCACCCCGCAGCAGATCGAGGAGTTCAATGCACTCACAGCACGGATGCAGGGCGAGAGGGCCATGGCCAACTCGGCGGGGATCCTGGCCTGGCCAGACTCTCGCAGCGACTGGATAAGGCCGGGTATAATGCTCTATGGCGCCTCCCCCTTTGGCGGACAGCTGGCATCCGATCATGATTTGCGTCCCGTCATGACCCTCAAGAGTCAGCTCATCGCCATCAGACAATGCGAGCGAGGGGAGTCGGTAGGATATGGCGGCCATTGGGTGGCCCATCATGACACCACTCTGGGCGTGGTTGCGGTCGGCTATGGGGATGGATATCCACGCATGGCACCTCAGGGAACCCCTGTGCTCATCAATGGTCGGCGGGTCCCCATAGTGGGGCGAGTGTCCATGGACATGATCACGGTCGATCTTGGGCCCGGTGCCGGTGACAAGACGGGGGATGAGGTGATTCTGTGGGGGGATGGCCTGCCGGTGGAGCAGGTGGCAGAAAAGATAGGAACCATCCCTTATGAGCTCCTGACCCGGCTCACGTCGAGAGTCGTCATCAAACCCGCCAGCAAGCGGGGCTTGTTGACGACAGCAAGCTGATGTGGCCTGCATTGTCATCTCTCACTCGCACAATGGCGTACCTCCACCATTGAAGTGAATAAAACCGGCACCATCATTTTGCCTGGCGTGTGGCTGGCATCATGACCAGCCACCTTTTGCTGTCCTGTTGCATATTCCATGCGTCGCTGCATGCAGCTGGCCCTGACACTCGATGTATTCATGCCTTCCATACACAGATTGCCCGATTCCTCCATGCAGATGCCACATCGCGGCTGACAATATCTCCTCTGCCACACCATCAGCCGGTACATCTTCAGGCACAAAAAAGCCCCATGGATCTCATGGGGCTTTATCCATTCATAGCGGTACGAAAGACATGACCAAATAGCATCGCACACAAGGGGGATATCGCAGAAAAATGGCACATCTGAAAACAAAAAAACCGACCATCAGGTCGGTTTCTTTTAAAGATGGCGGTGAGGGAGGGATTCGAACCCTCGATACGTTGCCGTATACACACTTTCCAGGCGTGCTCCTTCAGCCACTCGGACACCTCACCATATTTTTACTTCTTTGAAGTGGCTTTCGGAGCACGCTACGCGCGCTTTCTTGCCGACTTCGTCGGTGGGCAGCCACTCGGATACCTCACCAAATTTTTACTTCTTTGAAGTGGCTTTCGGAGCACGCTACGTGCGCTTTCTTGCCGACTTCGTCGGTGGGCAGCCACTTGGACACCCCACCAAATTTTGGTCTGTTGATTAACGTGTTCAGCCAACACTGGGTTCGCAGCACTGTTGCGCTGGAACGGGGCGTAATTTAGGGGAAAGCCCCGCCTGCGTCAACGGCTTTTTTCGCCAAAGAAACCGTTCGCACATTTAACGCACAAATCAATGCACAGATTCGGATCCGACCTGGATTTCAGGCAGATTCAGGAAGCCGAGGCGCTCGCATTCAGAGACCACTTCGTGGGTCGCGGCCGTAGTACTTTCAACGAACAACAGGAACTGCTCCACGGAGAGGCCTGCCTTGGTGAAGACGGTGTGACCGACGATGAGGCGCGGCAGGTTGTCGTCGATGATATCGAGGAACACCTTGAGCGAGGGGTATTGCATGTTGAGACGACCCAGTTCGGCCATCAGCGGCAGCAGCGCCGAAGGGCGAACTTCCAGTTCGGATGAAAACAGCAACCCTTCCTCTTCGACAAAGATCCGGCTCTCCTGAATGCCGTCGACAGACTGCAGGGAGACAATGTGGATGCCATGACACTGGTCGCAAACATAGTGCTCGATGCGAGCCTGCTGCAACCAACGCATTATCATTTCAGAGCTGGGGATATTCATCATTTCCACGACACGATAAGGATCAAGGGGCGCAGTCTAAACCAATTTTCCGGCAACCAAAAGTGCAGTGGCCGGATAAGCGGGGGCCCCGCTTCTTTTTGGCAAGCGCTATGCATATACTCAGCCCATTCTCGCCCCCCCTTCGCTCGACAGAAGGCCAGATGACCATCCAAGAAAAGTATCGCCTGCATCTGAAATCCCTCTCGGATGAACTGCTGACTCTGCAAAAGCCCATCCGTATTCTGGATGCCATCAAGTGGCCCCGTCATCTTCAGGCCGAGTTTCTGGCCAAGGGGGGACGAGCGTTGCCCGCCATCGGCCAGCACTTCTACGAAACCCTCCCCCTTGGCTTCGATCCACGCAACAAGTATCTGGAGCTCAAGGAGCTGAGGGACAGGATCCGCAGAAAGCTGGGCCCCCAGGACGATCTGGGCCGCATCCTGCAAGAAACGGTCGATCAGTACATGGTGGTGATCGAGATGCTCCGCCAGCGCGGGCAACCTGACTTTCTGCGCTACAGCCAATTGCTCTATGGCTCCGCCAGCGACCACCTGCGCGGCGATCGCAAAACCCTCAAGGAGCTGGGTGCCCGTCTGTGCGATATCTTTTCCCTGCCCGGCGCCCGTCATCTGGTGCGCCCCTATCCCAAGGAATTCGAGGGAGAAGCGGCGGTCGCCAAGCTGCAGGGCAAGCTGTCGAGCTACTTCAGCGAGGGGACTGTGCAGGTCAAGTTGAGCGATGGCATCGTTTCAGATGCCGCCGCCGGCGGGGATTACATCAAGCTCAGCTCCCACGCCCGCTTCTCCGAGCTGGATCTGCAAGTGCTGGAAGTACACGAAGGCTGGGTCCACGTGGGCACGACCTTGAACGGCCGCCAGCAACCCTACGCCACCTGGCTCAGTGCCGGCTCGCCGCGGATCACCGCTTGTCAGGAGGGGCTGGCAGTATTGATTGAAACCCTCACCTTCAGCTCCTTTCCGGATAGGGCCAAGCGCATCTCGGACAGAGTGATGGCCATCGACATGGCGGAGCACGGCGCCGACTTTGTCGAAGTGTTCCAGCACTTTGTGAAACAAGGCACCAGCGAGCACGATGCCTACAAGATCACTCAGCGGGTATTTCGCGGCGGCATGGTCGAAGGGGGGGCCTGCTTTACCAAGGATCTCTCCTACGTGCGTGGCTACGTGGAAACGGTCAACTTCATTCGCAGCGCCGTGCTGGAAGGGGTACCTGAAATCCTGCCCATGCTGTTCGTCGGCAAGGTGATGCTGGATGACATTCCCGTGCTCTATCAGCACTATCTGGAGGGCTTGATCGATGCCCCCCGCTATCTGCCCCCCATGTTTCGCGACCTCACCGGACTCTATGTCTGGTTTGGTTTCGCCTCCGGCATGTCTCTGGTGGACATAGGCCGGGTACAGCACCATTTTCGCCAACTGTTTCACCGCCTGCCGGTGGCCGACCCCATCATAGCGCCGGTGGATATAGAGATAGACTGAGCCGCGGGCGGCAACAAAAAAGGCGCCATAGAGGCGCCCTTGCGGTCATTCCTATCAGACTATTTATATGCCCGCCCGGCCAGATAGTGCTTGCGGCACAGGGACACATAGCGATCGTTGCCGCCTATCTCCACCTGCTCCCCATCGCGCATCACCTGCCCGGCTTCGCTCACCCGTGAGTTCATGTGGGCCTTGTTGCCACACCAGCAGATGCTTTTGAGCTCCTCAAACTTGTCAGCGAGGCATAGCAGATGGTAGGAGCCGGGGAACAGCTCCCCCCGAAAGTCGGTCTTCAGACCATAGGCGATCACCGGAATATCCTGCTCATCGACGATGCGGGCCAGCTGGTAGACCTGTTCGCGGGTCAGAAACTGGGCCTCATCGACGATGAACACATCGATGCGCTTTACTGCATGGCGCGCCTTGACCATGTCGAACAGATCGCAGGTATCACTGAACACCTCCACCTTCAACTCCAATCCAACCCGGGCACTGATCACCCCGGCGCCGAAGCGATCGTCGATGGCCGGTGTCATGGCCAGGGGCTGCATGCCACGCTCCAGATAATTGAAGTGGGCCTGGATGAGCTGGGTGGATTTGCCTGAATTCATGGTGGCAAATTTGTAGTGCAGTGAAGCCATTATGCTGTTCCGAAACTGAATTTATGGGGCGCATGCTAACCAAAGCCCCGGACAAAACCAAGGGGCCCATGGGCCCCTTGCTCTTCCAGTGTGTTTTTTGTGCGTTATGCGGTGACCAGCGCCGGCCGTGTTTTCGCTTTGCGCAGGTGATAAGTGGTAAACACCACGAACCAGAGCGCACTGACGCTAAAGCCCGCCAGCACGGAATGCATCAACCCCATGGCCAGGTAGCCGAGCGCGGCACCCAAGGCGATGGTCAGCGCATAGGGCAGTTGGGTCATGACGTGATCGATATGATGGCAACCGGCACCCGTGGCAGACAATATGCTGGTACTGGAGATGGGCGAGCTGTGATCCCCGAACACTGAGCCTGCGAGTACGGCGGCCAGCATTGGCAGCATCAGGCTGATGTCGCTGGCGGCCGCCATGTCACCGGCCAGGGGCAGCATGATGCCGAAGGTGCCCCAGCTGGTACCGGTGGCAAATGCCATGGCGCAGGAGAGGATAAACACCACAGCAGGCAGCACTTCGATTGGCAGGTTGCCGTTCGCCAGGGAAGCCAGATATTTGCCGGTTTCCACATCCCGCACCACAGAGCCGATAGCCCAGGCAAACAGCAGAATAGTGATCGCCGGCAGCATGGCCATCACCCCTTGGGGCGCGGCCTTGATCCAGTTCTTGGCACCCAGCTTGAGGCGAAGCGCCAGACCGATGGAAACCACCAGGCTGCACAGGGCACCGTAAACCAGAGAGGAGCCGACATTGGTGTTCTCGAGCGAACCGAGCACGCTGAAGGGCAGCCCCTTCTCGCTCAGCACGGCAGCCCCTGAGTCAATCATGAAGTAGACGGTTGCGGCGGTCAGCGTCAGGATCGGCAGCACCATGTCAATCATGCCGCCATTGCTCTCCTCCGGGCTCTCCATATCCAGACCGATGGGACGGCCCTTGGATTCATCCCACAGCTTGCCTTCCAGCGCCCACTGCTCATGTTGACGCATGGGGCCGATATCGAGCTGAAACGCGATCACCACCAGCACCATGACCAGGGTGAAGACGGCATAGAGATTCATCGGGATCATCTCGACAAACGCAGCAATCGGGCTCTGCTCGGTCAGACCGTGCGCCGCCATGATGCCGCCTACCAGGGCGATAATGTAGGCCCCCCAGGAGGAGATGGGCATAAGCACACAGACGGGAGCCGCAGTGGAGTCGAGCAGATAAGCCAGCTTGGCGCGGGAGATCTGGAAGCGATCCGTCACCGGACGGCAGATGGCTCCCACCGACAGACTGTGAAAGAAGTCATCAATAAAGAAGGCAAACACCATCATGCCGGTGAGCGCCTTGGCACCCTTGCGGGTCTTGGCACGGCGCTCGGCCCACTCGGCAAAGGCGCGGGTGGCGCCGGAGACGCTCATCAGGCTGATGAGACCACCCAAGAGCAGCATGAACAGTATCATGTTGACGTTGTCACGATTGAGCGCGCCATCGACCCAGAAGATCTTGAGCACTGTGTTCAAGATGTAATGCAGGGAATCGAGGGGAGAAAACTGATTGAGCAGCAGGCTGCCGGTCAGGATCCCCGCCCCCAGCGACAGCAGGACGCGGCGGGTCAGGATCGCCAGGGCGACGGCCAACAAGGGGGGAACGACAGACCAACCTGAGTCGGCGTACTGAATGATGTCCATGATCTCTTTGCACCTAAAGACAGCAGGTGGAGATCTACCGAGAGGATAAAGAAACAAAACCCATGGGGAGGTCATACTCCTCAGCCCCTTCAGGTAGCGCTCCATAGTGGATGACTATGGCAGTCCTGCACCTGTTCGATGCAGAACCAGCAGCCCGGTATGATGGCCTGGCTACTTCGGCGCTGACTCCTTTCCTTGTGCATCACAGGCATCACCCTCCGCACAAGTAGTCATAGGCAGCGCGCCTCTACTTAAAGGTATTCGGCGCACATTTTATCGTGCTGGTACGTTATGGCAAGTTTTTTGATTAAATCCCCACGCTGGCCATTTTAAAATGGGGGAAAGGTAGTCAAATGGTGCAAATATTTTGGTTTTGTCGCTATTTTCACCTGCTTGGAACTCAGTCGGGTATGACGTATTCAATATTACTGAATCCAGTCTGAACTCAAAACAGTTCACTTATTTTTCACGCTGAATTTATTATTTTGCTTATCTTGACTTAATAGCAAGCTGGCGTATAAATTACCCAAAATTACTCTTTTCATTTAATTCTCTCCTTTGCTCGCGTGGTGGACACTATGAACGAATTTTTGAAAGTACTGCTGAATATCCGTAGCTTGCGCGCAGCGTGCCGTGAGTTGACTCTGGAACAATTGGAAGAAGGCCTGGAAAAACTCTCTGCTATTGTTGCCGAACGTCAGCAGGATGAAGCCGCCGATCGTCAGGCCCGTGAAGAACATCAGCGCAAAATTAACGAATATACCGAAATGCTGAAAGCCGCTGGCATTGATCCTGCCGAGCTGGTTGGCACAGTGGCTAACGAGCCAGCCAAGGCTGCGAAAAAAGGCAAGCGTGCCCCACGCCCTGCCAAATACCGCTATCTGGATAATGGTGTTGAAAAAACCTGGACTGGTCAGGGCCGTATGCCTTCCGCGATTGCCAAGGCCGTTGCCGAAGGCAAATCCATCGAGGAATTTGCCATCTGATTGGCAAATCACCGACCAATAAAAAACCTCGCACTGCGAGGTTTTTTATTGCCTGATATAACGCCATCAGCCCCGTTCGGCCGCCTTGACCCAGAGCACTTCCGGCGTCCCGGTGCAGGCCAGCAGGTAGCGGGCTATGGTGAAGAACCAGTCACTCAGCCGGTTTACATAGGGCAGTATGGCCGGATTGATCTGCTCTGTACGACTCAAACTCAGCAGCAGGCGCTCACAGCGACGGGTCAGGGTTCGCACCACGTGAGCTTGGGCAGCTGCACGGGAACCACTGGGCAAAATGAAATTGCGCAGCAAGGGTAAATTGGCGCTGTAGGCATCGATTTGCTGCTCGAGGCGCAAGGTCCATTCGTTATTTACCTGCCAGATGGCCTCATGCTGGCCATCGCTGGAAAAAGCCAACTCCCCACCCAAATCGAACAACTCTTGCTGCAATAATACCAGATCGGCTAATAAACCGGTTTCAGCTGCGGGCACCTCCGCAATGAGCAGACCTATATGAGAATTCAATTCATCGATATAGCCATAGGTTTCTACCCGCAGCTCATCCTTGGCCAATTGCACACCATCGGCCAGTCGGGTCATGCCTTTATCGCCCTGCCTCGTATATATCCTCATACCGACATCCTGTTAATAATGGGAACAATCATGGATTCGAGCCCGTTCAGCTTGATTTCATAGGCAAGGGCCAGCGTTTGACCCAGCGCACCGGCAGGAAAACCAGTGCGCGCCATCCACACCAGATAGGGCTCCGGAATATCGATGATCCGCCGCCCCTGATATTTACCGTAAGGCATCTTGTTGGCCAGGGTGAGCAGCACACGCTCGTCGGATAACCACTCCATATTAATCAATATCCAGATATTTATGAGTCTGGATAGATAGCCGCCAATTACGGGCAATACAGACTGCCATCGCCAGCTGGGTAGCACGGGGCTTCTGGCTGATGGGCTGCAGCGCAATTTCCACATCCGGGCGCAAAGTGGCGGTTGCCAGCAGGGCATCGAGCTCCTCGATATGGCGCTCGGTCGCGACCGGGTGCTTGATTTCGTTGGCACGCTCAAGCGCCGATACCAGCACGGGCAGGCCCCCCTTCATACCAATCTTGGGTGAGACAGTGACCCAGGTACTGTCGTGAGTCTTGATCT
Organism: Aeromonas sp. 2HA2; assembly: GCF_029237345.1. Taxonomy (NCBI): domain Bacteria; kingdom Pseudomonadati; phylum Pseudomonadota; class Gammaproteobacteria; order Aeromonadales; family Aeromonadaceae; genus Aeromonas; species Aeromonas sp. 2HA2. Next base: position 155,611 of record NZ_JAACGB010000004.1, read on the forward strand.
CGCTGGTACCGCTGGTTTCGATCTGCACCTGATATCCCGCCGTCAGCAAGACGGTGGAGAGCTCATGCAGATCATAGAGGCAAGGCTCGCCCCCCGTGATCACCACATGGCGAGCCTGATAACCCAGCTGCTGGAAACTGGCCAGGATCTGATCCGTGCTCATCTTGCTCCAGCTATCAGACTCGTTGGAACAGTCCAACACAGCCTGTACCCCCACTTCACGAGCAGGATCGACAATCCAGGTATGACGGGTATCGCACCAGGGACAACCCACGGGGCAGCCTTGCAGGCGAACGAAGATGGCGGGCAGGCCGGTGAAGATGCCCTCCCCCTGGATGGTCTGGAATATCTCGTTGATTGGGTAGTGCATCACGGTCACGGCTTGTTGCAAAAGTCGCGGATTATACCCCAAGCAAGGGCAAGACGCAGGCTCACAGTCCGCTTTTCTCACACAATCCGGTTTTCTCGTACAGCCGGGCCATGATCCCCGCCTTGTCGGCCAGATACAGATCCAGCCCCCGGCTACGCAGTTCGCAGGCAGGACAGTGACCACAGCCATCGCCAGCAATGCCGTTATAACAGGTGAGTGTCTGCTGGCGCACCGTCTCCAGGTGGCCGTAGTAATCCGCCAGCGCCCAGGTTTCAGCCTTGTCGAGCCACATCAGCGGGGTTTCAAAACGGATGCTGCGATCAAGCCCCAGAGAGACGGCCTGATTGAGCGACTTGACGAATTCGTCACGGCAATCTGGGTAGCCGGAAAAATCAGTCTCGCACACCCCTGTGATCACCGCCTCGGCACCCACCTGGTAGGCATAGATGGACGCCAGGGTCAGAAACAATATGTTGCGGCCCGGTACGAAGGTGTTGGGCAGGCCGTTGTCCTGCAATTCACCACTGACCGGGATCTCGTCCCGGGTCAGGGCCGAGACGGCCAGTTCATTGAGCAGGGTCACATCCATCACCTTGTGGGCGGCGATCCCAAACTGAGTGGCCAACCGGCGAGCAGTCTCAATCTCCTCCCGATGGCGCTGGCCATAATCGAAGGTAATGGCGTGCACCTCGTCATAATGGGCCAGAGCCTGTACCAGACAGGTGGTACTGTCCTGGCCACCACTGAATACCACGACGGCTTTTTTCACGTTCATTACTCCTGGTTTGCAATTTACACGCGGCGACCTTGTACAAAGTCATGCCACTGCTGGTTTAAATGGGTAAAGAGGGTCATCAGCGGGGCGAAGCGTTCGGGTTCACCCTCCCACTGGGACAACAGATGGTAGCCAGCCTCCAGGGTCGACAGCGCCTCGGGAAAGGGTTTCTTGCGAATGGAGTACTGGCCGGGGATAGCGCCGAGCTTGATCCTGGGCAACCGCAGCAAGGCCGGATTGCTGTGCAACATGCGATACGCCTTGCGCCAGGTGCCATCGAGCAGGATGAAGCAGACCTTGCCGCCCTCATCGTTTTGCACGATTCGCTCTCGCACCTGATCCAGCCCCAGAGCCTGCTCGTCAGGCCAGAGCAGATAACAGTGCATCTTGGGATCCGCCAGCAAGGCATTGAGCCACTGAGCCCCGGCAAAGTCTTCTCCCACATGAATACGGGCCCGGGTCAGGGACGCGGCCAGCAGAGCGGCTGTACCCTTGGGATGCCCTGCTTCGCTCGGGTGCTGCAGAATATGAAGGGGAGCGAGATGGGACACCTGCCGAATATAATCACAAAGGCAGGCTTTGAGGGCTCTGGTGCAACGTGTACAGTATCGACTGTTCTTGTCGTTGGGCCGTTTCATGTCGTCTGAAAAATCAGGATTGCTCTGGGTTATCACGCTTTCACTCGCCAGCTTGTTGCTCTTTTTCACCGTACCGAATCACCTGCTCTCCTTCGAGCGAGCCCTGATCGCCCAAGGCGAAGGGTGGCGCATCATAACAGGCAATCTGGCCCATACCAATCTGTGGCACCTGCTGCTCAACCTGAGCGGTCTGTGCGTGCTCTACAGTCTGTTTCGGGAATACCTGACGGGTTGCCGCCTGCCGGTACTGCTGCTGCTCTTGGGTTGCGCCGTCGGCCTCGGGATCTGGTGGTGGTGTCCGCAAACCCAGTGGTACATGGGGTTGTCAGGGGCCTTGCACGGCCTGTTCGTATGGGGAGCCTTGCAGGATATCCGCTATCGCCGCTATTCGGGCTGGCTGATGTTGCTGGGGGTGACCATCAAACTGGGGGTGGACTTCTACAGCGCGGGGGGAAGTCCGGTATCTGCCCTTATCGGCGCACGGGTACACATAGAGTCGCATCTGATTGGTTCGGGAGCTGGCCTGTTGCTCGGCCTGCTGCCCGTCAGTCTGGGTACCCAAACCATCAAGGAGTGACTTCTACCGGCAGAGTGCCGTGCCGGCAGAACAGGACAGGCCGGGCGGTCAATCGGCCTGTCCCCTTCAAACCTTATCGCCCTGCCAGCTCGGTATTGATGCTTGAGAGAGTAGCGGCGGGATCATCTGCCTGAGTGATGGGTCGACCAATCACCAGATAGTCAGCCCCTGCATCCATCGCAGCACGCGGCGTCATCACCCGACGCTGATCACCTGCATCAGAGCCCGCAGGACGAATACCTGGCGTCACCAGCTTGAAGTCTGCACCAAGCAAGGCTTTCAGCTCGCAGGCTTCATTGGCGGAACAGACCACCCCATCCAGCCCCGATGCTTTGGCCAGTGTGGCCAGACGGACCACCTGCTCGGCAGGGCTTACATCCAGACCAAGCGGCGCCATGTCGGCTTGCTCCATGCTGGTCAACACTGTCACACCGATCAACAGGGGAGCCTTGTCACCATAGGGAGCCAGCGCCTCCTTGGCGGCACGCATCATCCGCTCGCCACCGCTGGCATGGACGTTGACCATCCAGACACCCAGCTCGGCACTGGCGGCCACAGCCTTGGCCACTGTGTTGGGAATGTCGTGAAACTTCAGATCCAAAAAGACATCGAATCCCCTGACCACCAGCTGGCGTACAAACTGGGGACCAAACAGGGTGAACATCTCCTTGCCGACCTTGAGGCGGCACTGGGCCGGAGAGATACGTTCAATGAACGCGAAGGCATCGGCCTCGTGCTGATAATCCAGCGCTACCAGTACTTTGGGATCTAGCATCTCACTTCCTATTGATTGTTATCACTATCTGGTTTGTCGCTCACCATCCAGACCCGGCCTGATGGCGCTGCCGCAGCACCGGAAGTACCTGGCATCTCATTTTCTATCGATTACTCACCATCCAGGCCACGGATCGGCTTGATGGAACCCCATTGGCGACAGGATGGGCATTGCCAGAACAGCGAGTGGGTGGCAAAACCACACTGCCGACACTTGTGGGTTGATTTGATCTTGATCTGATCGCCGACCAGTTGTTGCAGCAGCTCCAGACTCTCCTTGGCAGGCCCCTCCTCCGCGCTGGCCAGCTGAAAGCCCACCAACTGGTAGAACCCCTTCATGGAGGGGTGACGGCGCAATTGACGCAGCACCAGAGCACGGGCCTGGTTCAGGCCATCGCGCTCCTCTACCAGTTTGGCAAGGGCCAGGGTCACACTCACCCCGGCGTGATCCTCCACCGCCTGCTCCAGCAAGGGAATGAGTTCGAGGGAACGCCCCTGGCGCTGGTAGCACTCTGTGAGGTGAGGGATGGCTTCGGAGGCAAAATCCATGTCCTGCTCGAACACCCGCAGCAGATCCTTGCCGGCCTGTTCATAGTCTTGTGCCACCATCGCCAGCTCGGCCAAGCGCAGGCTGGCACGGGCACAGGCAGGATTGACCCCCAGCGCACGTTTGAGCTTGGCGCGCCCCATAGACTCATCGCCGTCACGCAAGGCACTCTCCGCCTGTTCGCAATAGAAATGGGAAATAGGATCGGCCAGCTTCTTGCCCTGATATTTCTGCAGTCGCACTGCGACATCGATGGCCTTGTCCCAGTCACGCAACTGCTGATGGATGATCAACAACTGGGCCAGCGCCGTCTCTTCATAGTCGCTGTCTTCGCACAGCTCGTTCCAGAGCGCTTCGGCGCGGTCGAGCAAACCGGCAGCCAGAAAGTCACGGGCCAGCTCCTGCAACGCAAGCTGACGCTGTTCACGGGTCAGCTGACGGGTGACCAGGTTCTGGTGGATCTTGATGGCTCTGTCCACCTCGCCACGCTGGCGAAACAGGTTGCCAAGAGAGAGGTGTGTTTCGATGGTTTCGCTGTCCACTTCCAGCAGCTGGATAAAAAGATCCACCGCCTTGTCCGACTCGTCAGACAGCAAATAGTTGAGGCCCGCCACGTACTGGCGGGAGAATTGATTACTCTGTTTCTGGGTGTCCTGGCGAACACTCCTGCGCCCCATGTACCAGCCATAACCGGCGGCAATAGGCAACAGCAGGAAAAGCAGTTCAAGCATCGAGGGACATTATTCCTTGACTGTCGACCGAGCCAGCTCCAACTCGCGTGATTGACGACGCATGGTGCGATTGAGGGTGCGGTTCTGCATCTTGAGACGCAAGAACAGCAGACCAAAGACCAGCCAGCCCAGCAGGAAGCCACCGCCAAAGAAGAGACCCAGCAACATGGAGAGCGAAAACTCCCCTTGGGCAATCAAATAATTGAACTGCACCAGCTGACCATTTTGCGAACCGATGGCCAGGGTCAGAATAAACACCAGCACCAGCGGAATGAGGGCCAAGATACGCTTCATAGGAGCTCCCTGTCAGTATCTAATGAAAGGCTGATTATCCTTAAAATCACGGGCAGACTCTAGAGCGAATGGGAAAAGACTTGGAGAAACCAGACAATTGACACAAGAGAAGCCACAAAAACAAAAAAGGCATACCCAAGTATGCCGTTTTCTGCATTATTCAATAATGTTCACGCGCTCGCGCAACTCTTTGCCAGGTTTGAAATGAGGGACATATTTCCCGGTCAGTTCAACCTTGTCCCCGGTCTTGGGATTACGACCCACGCGGGGGGCACGATAGTGCAGTGAAAAACTTCCAAATCCACGGATTTCAATCCGGTCGCCGTTTTGCAAAGTCGATGCCATCTGCTCAAGGATCTCCTTGATGGCAGCTTCGACATCTTTGGCCGGCATATGCATGCGGCTCGCAGCCAATTGTTCGATGAGATCTGATTTGGTCATAACGTTAAATCTCCTTCCCCGATCACATGCAATATTCATTACGCCAATATAAAAAAGGGCGGCGTGAAGCCGCCCTTTTCTTGCATCAAGGATTATTCACCCTTGGCAGCTTTGAACGCTTCCATCATAGCATTGCTGAACACAACTTCTTCTTGTTGGTTCAGGCTATCGATAGCAACACGCTCGTCAGCCTCGTCCTTAGCACGGACAGACAGGCTTACGGTGCGGTTCTTACGATCAACGCCCATGAACTTGGCTTCAACTTCATCACCAACGGACAGTACCAGAGTCGCGTCTTCGACACGGTCACGAGCAGCGTCGGAGGCACGCAGGTAGCCTTCTACGCCGTCAGCCAGTTCGATCACGGCACCCTTGGCATCAACCTCGGTAACCTTACCCTTCACAATAGCACCTTTCTTGTTATCAGACAGGTACTTATTGAACGGGTCTTCTTCGATCTGCTTGACACCCAGGGAGATGCGCTCACGCTCCGGGTCCACTTGCAGAACAACGGCTTCGATCTCGTCGCCTTTCTTGAATTCACGAACTGCTTCTTCACCCTGGTTGTTCCAGGAGATGTCAGACAGGTGAACCAGACCGTCGATGCCGCCGTCCAGACCGATGAAGATACCAAAGTCAGTGATGGACTTGATTTTACCGGAAACACGGTCGCCCTTGGCGTGAGTTTCGGCAAACAGCTGCCACGGGTTGGATTTGCACTGCTTCAGACCCAGGGAGATACGACGACGTTCTTCGTCGATATCCAGAACCATCACGTCAACCACGTCGCCAACGTTAACAACTTTGGACGGGTGGATGTTCTTGTTGGTCCAATCCATCTCGGATACGTGTACCAGGCCTTCAACGCCTTCTTCGATTTCAACGAAGCAGCCGTAGTCGGTCAGGTTGGTCACGCGGCCAGACAGACGGGTGGTCTCCGGGTAACGCTTGGCGATAGCAACCCAGGGATCTTCGCCCAGCTGCTTCAGACCCAGAGATACACGGGTACGCTCGCGGTCGAACTTCAGAACCTTGACTGCGATCTCGTCGCCAACGTTGACGATTTCGGAAGGATGCTTAACGCGCTTCCACGCCATGTCGGTGATGTGCAGCAGGCCGTCAACACCGCCCAGATCTACGAATGCACCGTAGTCGGTCAGGTTCTTGACGATACCCTTGACTTCTTGACCTTCTTGCAGGTTAGCCAGCAGGCTCTCGCGCTCGGAGGTATTCTCGGTCTCGATCACGGCACGACGGGAAACAACAACGTTGTTGCGCTTCTGGTCCAGCTTGATGACTTTGAACTCGAGTTCTTTGTTTTCCAGGTGAGCGGTGTCACGGATCGGACGCACGTCAACCAGAGAACCCGGCAGGAAGGCACGGATGCCATTCAGTTCAACGGTGAAACCACCCTTGACCTTGCCGTTGATGATACCGATAACGGTAGCTTGCTCTTCGTAAGCTTTTTCAAGCTGCAGCCAGGCTTCGTGGCGCTTGGCTTTTTCACGGGACAGCTTGGTTTCGCCGAAACCATCTTCGATAGAGTCCAGAGCTACGTCAACAGTGTCACCCACACTGATTTCAAGCTCGCCCAAGGCGTTCTTGAATTCTTCAGCCGGGATGGCGGACTCAGATTTCAGACCGGCGTCAACCAGTACGAAACCGTTCTCGATAGCAACGACAGTACCCTTGACGATGGAACCTTGACGGGTTTCAACGGAGTTCAGGGACTCTTCAAAGAGTTGAGCAAAAGATTCGATCATTGTTTATTTCACAAATGAAACATCCACTTGCAATCCGGCACAAGCGGGGCTGTTTTAAATAATCTGCGCCATCCTTGGTGCAGACGACCGGATGTCAGCTTGCGCTGGCATCACCAAGTTGTTGCTCTGCATAGGCGAGCACTGTTGCCAGCACTTCATCTATGGTCATGGAGGTAGAATCCACCACGAGAGCATCTTCTGCCGCTTTAAGGGGCGCTACGGCGCGATTTCTGTCGCGATCGTCACGTTCCCGAATCTCGGTTAAAAGACGCTCAAAGTTAACATCAAAGCCCTTATCTTGCAACTGCTTATAGCGGCGCTGGGCCCGTTCCTCCGCACTGGCGTCGAGGAAAATTTTTACCTCTGCCTCCGGAAAAACCACGGTCCCCATGTCTCTGCCGTCGGCAATCAGGCCAGGGGTTTGACGAAATGCACGCTGGCGGCGCAGCAGGGCTTCACGCACTCGCGGAAAAGCGGCAATTTTGCTCGCGGCATTGCCCACCTCTTCGGTACGAATGGTGCGGGAGACATCCTCCCCTTCCAGCACCACCTTGACCTGTTCGCTATCCACCTGGAACTGCACATCCAGATTGGCAGCAAGGGGGACCAGCGCAGCTTCAGAATCGAGTTCCACATCATGGTGCAAGGCAGCCAGGGCCAATACCCGGTAGATGGCGCCGGAATCGAGCAGGTGCCAACCCAGTTTTTCAGCCAGCAACTGACACAAGGTGCCTTTACCGGCACCACTCGGGCCATCGATTGTCATCACGGGGGCCATCTGAGGCATAACTTATCTCCTGCACACTTGTTGCACACATCCCGGAGGGAATGAGGTAATGGGCGCCGATTATACCCAAATGTGCCGAGTCTGGCAGTCGTCAGGGCGCACATTTGCGCAAAAGCCGTCGCGACTGCGTTGTTTGTGTACAACTACTCAAGTCATTAAATAGCACAAGGTTTTGTTCTTATGGTTGTTATGGACAAGGCGCGCTAAACTGGCCGCCCTTTTTAAGCAGCTGTAGTAAGGAGCAACCTATGAGCAGCGTTACCCTCGTGGCCAAATCCAAGTTGCCGACCCCCTGGGGCACCTTCACGCTGGTAGGCTTTCAGGAAGCCGGCACCGGCAAGGATCATGCTGCGCTGGTGATGGGCGACGTCACGGGCGATGAGCCTGTGCTGGGCCGTATTCACTCTGAATGCCTGACCGGAGATGCCTTGTTCAGCCTTCGCTGCGACTGCGGCTTCCAATTGCAGGCCGCCATGGAGAACATCGCCAAAGCGGGTCGTGGCGTTTTGTTGTATGTACGCCAGGAAGGGCGTGGCATCGGCCTGCTCAACAAGATCCGGGCCTATCATCTGCAGGATCAGGGCGCCGATACCGTCGAAGCCAATGTGGCGCTGGGCTTTGCTGCCGACATGCGCGACTACACCATCTGTGCCGATATGCTCAAGGCGTTGAACGTCACCAGCCTGCGCCTGATGACCAATAATCCACGCAAGATGAAGGCGATGGAGAGCTTTGGCATTCCGGTGACGGAGCGGGTTCCCCTGCAGGAAGGCCGCAATCCTCACAACGAGTTCTATCTCTCGACCAAAGCGAATAAATTGGACCACATGTTCAAGAAGTGAGCCTCACAACGAGGCCTGCCTTTTGGCCAAAGCGAACAAGCTGGATCACAGGTTCAGAAAATGACTCCAGTGATCAGACGCTGGCATAAAAACGCCTCCCATCGGGAGGCGTTTTTTATTGATTCAAGCTGCTCGCTGGCACGACGCTAGCGAACCGGCAGCTCTATATCGGCAAACATGGCATCCACGTCATCGCTGGAGCGCAGCGCGATGGCGCGCTCCACCACATCCCGGGTCAGGTGCGGGGCAAAACGGGTCATGAAGTCATACATATAGGTGCGCAGGAAAGATCCTTTACGAAATCCTATCTTGGTGGTGCTGTGAGCAAACAGATGGCTGGCGTCGAGTGCCACCAAATCGGTATCAACCTGCTGATCCAGCGCCATGGTCGCCATCACCCCTATCCCGACGCCCAGTCGAACATAGGTTTTGATCACATCGGCATCGGTCGCGGTAAAGACGATATTGGGCTCGAAACCGGCCCGATTGAAAGCGAGATCCAGCTCGGAGCGGCCGGTAAATCCGAACACATAGGTCACCAGCGGGAAGCGGGCGATATCCGCAATGGAGAGCTTGCCAACCTGGGTCAAGGGGTGTCCCTTGGGAACAATGACGCTGCGATTCCAGTGGTAACAAGGCAGCATGATGAGATCTTCATACAGGTGCAGCGCCTCGGTGGCGATGGCAAAGTCGGCTTGCCCCTTGACCACGGCTTCACTGATCTGGGTCGGGGTACCCTGGTGCATGTGCAGAGACACCTTGGGGAAGCGCTTGATGAAACCCTTGATGACATCGGGCAGCGCATAACGAGCCTGGGTATGGGTGGTAGCAATATGCAGCGTGCCTTGCTCGGGATGAGTATGCTGGCTCGCCACCGATTTGATGCTCTCCACCTTTCCCAGGATCTCGTTGGCAATCTTGATCACGTCCCGCCCTGCCGGAGTGATCTGGGTCAGATGCTTGCCGCTTCGCTCGAAAATCTGGATCCCCAGCTCATCTTCCAGCATGCGCACCTGCTTGCTGATCCCTGGCTGAGAGGTGTAGAGGCTCTCTGCCGTTGCCGACACGTTCAGTCTGTGATTGGCAACCTCAACGATATAACGCAACTGTTGGAGTTTCATGATGTTAGGCTCTAAAGGCGACTTGAACTAATACTAACAAACTTTTGCCTGATAGCCTTTCCTTCTTGGCCATTTATGGCCGGGCCTGCGCCAGCAAAAAATCTCGCAAGGCGCGGTTCGCCATGGAGAGCGGATCGCCCCGCCGCCATGCCACACAGAGATCAAGAAAAATGGGGGGAGCAAACGAGATTCCAGTGAGTGAAGGCTCCTCATCCAACACCATCCGCAGGAAGGTAGTCACCGCAAATCCCTGCTTGACCACCGCCTTGAGCAGGGGGATCAGATTGCTTTCAAACGCAATGTCAGGCTCACACCCCAGCTCCTGAGCCAATGCTTCCATGTGTTCACGGTGGTAAAAACCTCGTCGGAACATGGCCAGTTCCTGGTCAAAAAACTGGGTCAGGGAGACGGCCGAGGCCTGCCGCAACGGATGCTCTTCCCCCACCACCATCAACATCTCTTCACGCAGCAACTGGGCCCCTTCCAGCGCAGGTGGCAGATCGCTGGTGATCAGGATGGCCAGATCCAGGGTGCCATCCACCATGCGGCTCAGCAACTCGCGTGAGCCGGCCTCTTCTACCCGGATCTTCAGACCGGGGTAACGATGCTTGAAGGCCATCAGGATCGGAGGAAAATAGTAAGAACCCATCATGTAGGGGATACCGATGCGCACCTCGCCACGCTCCAGCCCTTTCAGCTCGGCCATCTCGGCGCGCGCCTGATGCATCTGCAATAACAGCCGCTCGGCATGACGACAGAGCACCTCCCCCTCCGGAGTAAGCCGCACGTTGCGATCCTGCCTGTCGAACAGCCGCAGCTCGAGCTGCTGCTCCAGCTTGGCAATGGCCATGCTGATGGCTGGCTGGGCTACATGGAGGCCGTTGGCCGCCTTAGTGAAGGAACCGGCATCCCGTACCGCCAGCAAATAGGTGAGCTGCTTCAAGTCCATATCAATTAATCTTATTAGATGGATAACTTAAATATATTATATTTATGCCCTGTGGCGCACTACTCTGCACAAAAGCCGTCAGGACAACTGCACATGATCGAAGTAGGTAGCCGCGAATGGACGCGCGCCACCCTGGCCCTGAGCCTGGGTTCCTTCCTGGTATTTCTCAACCTCTACCAGACTCACCCCTTGCTGCCACTGCTGGCAAATGTCTTTTCCATCAGCTCGCTGTCGGCAGGCTGGACACTGGCTGGCTGCACTGCAGGGCTTGCCACCTCCTTGCTGATTTGCGCCCGCCTCGCGGACAGGTTCGGCCGGCGCCGTATCATGCTGTGGACCCTGGGCGGTGCTATTTTGCTCTCCCTGCTCATCAGCCTGGTAAACCAGTTTGAACAGTTATTGCTGTTGAGGATATTGCAAGGTGTACTGCTGGCCGGGTTACCCGCCACCGCCATCGCCTATATGGGAGAAGAATTCAGCAAGCGTGCCCTCCTCTCAGCCGTCGGTGTCTACATCGCCGCCAACTCGCTAGGAGGCATAGCGGGCCGTGTCGTCGGCGGCTTGCTGGCAGGCTGGTTTGGCGACTGGCAGCACACCTTTCTCGGCATTGGCTTGATAAGCCTGACCCTGCTGCCCCTCGTCGTCTGGTTATTGCCCGCCCAGACCCGCTTTGTGCCCGTCGTTGCAGAGCCTGGTCAATTCCAGCGAGCCATCAGCAGCCATCTCGGCAATCCGCTGCTGGTCGGTGCCTATCTCATCGGCGGGCTCAACTTCATGGTGTTTTTGAACCAGTACAGCTACCTCACCTTCCTGCTGGCCAAGGCCCCTTTCTCCCTGCCCACCCAGTGGCTCGGCATGCTGTTCCTGACCTATCTCTCGGGCACTGTCGCCTCCTCCTTAAGCGGCCGTTGTGCTCACCGCTGGGGGGCACAGCGCCTGCTGCTGGCGGGGATCTCGCTGATGGCGCTGGGCAGTGCACTGCTTCTGCATGGCTCGCTGGCAGCCATACTGACGGGGCTGCTCATATCCAGTTTCGGTTTCTTTCTCGCCCACGCCTGTGCCAGTGCCTGGGTCGGTCAGCACGTGGAGCACAATCGGGCGCTGGCCTCGTCACTCTATCTGGTGGGGTATTATCTGGGAGCCAGCCTGGGAGGCCTCTATCTTCACCCCTTCTGGGAACGGGGCGGCTTGGGGGGATTGGTGCTCGGCATCGAGCTGGTACTGGTTATCACAGCGGGCTTGAGCCTCTGGCTCGGTCATTTGAAGGGGCGCAGCGCTCGCCCCCGAACCTGCCATACCTGACGACGACAACAGGGGAAAACATGAGAATCCTCCCCCTGCACGGATCAGATACCGTCGTAGTAACCAGCAGGCACAGGCACAACAGCGCCGGTATGCAACTCTTCCTCAATCACCTCGGCCAAGGATCTCAGGTGAAACTTGATCTGACCAGATGCCAGCATCAGGCCCACATCCGGGTTGCGAAGCTCATCGATATTCGCGGTCTTGAACGGCAGATCTGGATACGCGGCCACCAGTTCATGCAGTGAAGCCACTACCAGCTCGATATGCTCCAGACCGGCCTGATGGTTGCGCCCCGGCTTGGGCGCGGCCAGTTCTATGCAGGGCACGCTGACATGACCACATAACACGGACTGGTGCAGCTGATAGGTGGCGATGGGGCGACCCCCAATCATGCCTTCCACCAGCAGGGTGCCCTGTGTCGCCAGTTCGGCATTCAGCTTCTGATACTCGGCCAGACTCGCCGCCCGGTAACAGAGGTGGTCAACATTGATGCTATCGACGTGAACTGCCAGTTGGTCCAGTTCAGCCAATAGCTGACAAACAAATGGGGCCATGGGCCCCAAAGTGGTATCGAGTGGGTGGAACATGATCACCATTTCTTCTTGGGTTGGAACAGGACGTCCAGTTCGTCCGCCTCTTTGTCCTTGATGTTCTGCAGCTCTTTATCGCTGTGCTGCTGCAAATGTTCATCAAGGCCTTGCAGGCCTTGCCGCATATCCTCTTCCCTGGCCATCAGATAGGGATCCTTGTCGGACACGCTGGCCAAGGCGGCCAGCCCCTTGGTATAGAGCTGGCGGCAGGTGCCGTACTGCCCCTGGATCTGCGCATCCATGGCCCGTTTGACCAGGTTGGCGATGTTGATCTTGAGCTGCATCAGCTCAAGGCGACGATCTTCCTGAGCAAAACCGTGAGGGTCTATCTTGCCCTTGTTGTGCTCAACACGCAGCACTGCCCGCATCTTCTTGACCAGTTGCAGCATCTGAATGGCCTGACGGTCGGATTCGGGGGTCTTGAAGTGCCCTTCATCCTGGCTGCTGTAGTTATCCTGCACATTCTTTATCTGGATCTGCACATCGGCGATACGCTGCTTGATCTGACTATTGGGCATCACCAGGGCGATCGCCCGGTAAGCATCCAGTATCCGGTGTTGCAGCAGCAGCACTATGTTCTTGGAGAAGGGCACCAAATTGACATTCAGCAGCACCTCTTCGGTCTCGTCCGCCACCGTTTTGTGGCGAGCAATCGTCTGGCGCTTGTCGGCTTCTGCCTTCTGCTTATATTGCTGCATCACGTTATAGGCGATAACCAGAAACAGGAGTGCGCCAATAGACAGCAATACCAAGGTTAAAATCATAGGATGTTCAAACTCCTGTCCCAATCCAATTGCGTGATCCTACAACAGCTTACCCACTTAAGGTAGTCCGCACCGCAGAGCTTACCCACGATTTATTATCCTCCCCTGTCTCAAAACAGGCAGAGGAGCTCAGGATCATGCAGCGATGGCAACACTGTCATTACCTCATAGTATCGCCCATCAGGCCCATTACTTGAGGTTGAACCCTTTCGATTGCAGGAATTCCTGCATGAAAGGACGCGCCTCCTTGCCGAGAATGGACCGGATCTGGCTGCTCCAGGTCTGCTGCTTGTTGTTGCTGCTGCGGGCCTCATAGTACGACTGGATCTGCTGATCATATTGTGCGAGCAAGGGGCGATCCAGCTCGGCGCTATAGTGGTTCTCATGTACCACCAGCGCCCTCGGCAGACGGGGCTTCTGCTCGGGCTCCTGAGCCGGATGGCCCAGACACAGACCAAACAGCGGTATTACTTGATGGGGCAAGCCCAGCGCCTCGCTCACGGCGGCCGGATTGTTGCGGATACCACCGATATAAACGCCACCCAGCCCCAGTGATTGGGCTGCCAACAGGGCATTCTGGGCCATCAAGGCACCGTCGATGGCGCCGATCAGCAGCTGTTCGACAAAGCCGGTCTGGGCATCCGGCACGATTTGGGTGTGGCGCTGATAATCGGCGCAGAACACCAGAAACTCGGCAGCCTGGGCAACATATGCCTGATGCCCAGCCAGTTCGGCGAGCCGGGTACGCAAGGCCTGGTCCGTCACCCGAACTATGCTGTTGGCCTGCAGGAAGCTGGAGCTGGATGCCGACTGGGCTGCGCTCAGGATCTGGTCGAGCTGCACCGGCGTAATGGGCTCAGGCGTAAACTGGCGGATGGATCTGTGGGAGAGAATAAGGTCGATGGTCGGGTTCATGATGCCTCCTGGAAGAAGGCCACACTCTACCCAAAAAAACGCAGCGGCCCAAGGCCATCCCGGAGGAGGATGACGGCATCTGCGTTGAACCTATTCCGCCAATGGATAAGTACCAGCCTTGCAGCAGACCGCAAACCGGTTCTCTTCCACCTGAGCCACTGTCATCGGCTTGCTGAACAAGAAGCCCTGAAAAACGTGGCAACCCTGAGCTCGCAGCGCTGCGAGTTCGTGCTCATCCTCCACTCCTTCCGCCATGATGCCAAGCCCCAGGCTGGTTGCCATGGCCACTGTGGCCCGGATCACCGGCAGGTTCAGCCCCACCACGAATGAGCGGTCCAGCTTGATGGTATCGATGGGCAACCGGTTCAGGTAAGCCAGCGACGAATAGCCGGTACCAAAATCGTCGATGGCGATCTTGATGCCCTGCTCGCTCAGGCCATCGAGGATCTCGATGCAGCCTTTCATGTCCAGCATCAGGACGGTTTCGGTCAGCTCCAGGGTAAGCAGGCTGGCATCCACGCCATACGCCTTGAGTTGCTGAGCCACCAGTTCCGGCAAGGAGGTAGATAGCTGGAAACCGGAGAGATTGACCGACACAGGCACCCTTACTTGGCATGCTTGCTGCCAATGGGCCATCTGGGCCAGTGCCGTCGAGAGCACCCAGCTGCCTATCTCCCGAATAAGGCCCATCTCCTCGGCCAGCGGAATGAACTCCACCGGTGAGACATGGCCAAGGACGGGATTGTGCCAGCGCAGCAGTGCTTCAAAGCCAATCAGTTTGCCCTGTGCCACATCGACTTGGGGCTGATAACAGAGGCTCAGCTCCTGCCGACCAATGGCCTTGGCCAGAAACTGCTTCAGGGTCAGCTTGCGATGCAAGGTCTGCTGCATGCTGGGGGTAAACCGCTGCCAGCGCAGGCGTCCCATCTGCTTGGCCTGATACATGGCCATGTCAGCGCGAGTAATGAGGGTGTCACCGTCATCTGCATCGTCCGGGTAGATGGCGATGCCTATGCTGCCGCCTATGGTCACTTCGGGTACACCGCTCAGCTGCAACGGTTTGGTCATCTGGGAGAGCATGAGATCGGCTACCTCCTGCGCCCTGTCGCTGGAATGGGCCAGCGGCACCAGGGCGGTAAACTCGTCACCGCCGAGGCGCGCCAGCTCCACATCCCGCGGACAGACTTGCTTGAGCCGACCGGCCACCCGTTCCAGCAGGCGATCGCCTGCCTTGTGGCCATAGTTGTCGTTGACCAGCTTGAAGTTGTCCAAATCCATGAACACCAGCGCAAAGCGCCCGCCCATGCCGCAATAAGCCTCGAGGGACTTCATCAGACCATAGCGATTGAGCAGCCCGGTGAGCGAGTCGTGCCAGGCCAGATGGCGGTGCTCCAGCTCTTCGAGTTTGCGGTCGGTAATATCGCGCATGGTAAGCAATATCTGTGCCCCCTGCTGGATATGCCGAAACTGATACTGGAACCAGCGCATCCCCTTCCGGGTACGACACTCCCCTTCTGCCACCACCTCGTCGAGGCGTGAGAGCTTCTGGTAGAAAGCTTCATTGTTGCCGGAAAACACCTGGGAGAGCTGACTGACCTGATCGCCGAAGCAGGTGTCAAAGTGGTGGTTGCCGCTCTCAAGCTGGCCCTGATTATCAAAGAGGCAGGCAAGGGTATCGCCGGTGGCGAGGGAGGACTCCTGATAGAGGGTATCGGCGTCGATCACCGCCTCCGTCATCATCATCAGGCGGCCGGCCAGCTGAATGCCAGACAACCGCAGGTAGATCTGTTTTTTGATCCCCTTGGGGGAGAGCGTCCACCACTCGCTGTAACTGCGCCCCTGCTGGAAATCACCGAGGTAGCGTTGCAGCAGCAGATCGATGGCGGCAGCCATGTCGGCAGAGAAGTCCCGCGCTTGCAGTTCGGCAAGCGAGCTGGCTTCCCATACCCCCAATGCGGTACGGTTGGCCCAGTAAATATGATGATGCCGGATGTCATAAACCCAGATAGGGGTATGCAGGACATCCATCCCGCTCAATAACCGTTCGTCTAGCGTATTCATCTAATGTGGTGATTCATGATGTGTGATCACTGAGAAAGCCTGCTACAAGGTACCCTTTCGGGGCACCCCATGCTGGTACAAAATAGGATCCAGCCCATAATCTGAAAATAAGCTTGCGCACAAGGGCTGACTTCATATGAAAACGCTACATGTGAAACCCATGGTCAGGAAAAACGGACTCACCTTGGTATTGTTGGGCATCATAGTAACCATTACTATGATTTTTATACTTTTTTTCTTCCGTGAACAACCACTAATCCCCTTCATCTCAGGCCTGTTGGCAGGCCTGATGATGATCTTTATCGGCTCGTTGAAGCTGGTCGAACCCCATATCAGCCTCTCCCTCTGCCACGATTGTTTGCAATATCACCACAAATACGGCGGTTGGATCCTGAAATGGAGAAATATTCAGCGAATTGACCAACCCCGCATCCATCTCGGCTGGGATCTGGTCCCCCTGCCCTACATTGGATTGAAGATAAAAGATTACGATGATTTTTTGACATTGATCACACCCAGATTGGCCGTTCGCCTGCTGACCGAGCAAAGATCCGTGCTGTTGCAGGCCCTGCGCAATGAACAACAGGATTGTCCGAGCGGTACCTGTGGTGGTGCACTGCAGGGGGAAGGTTTGCTGGAGGAGAGCCGTTTTCGCTCTTCGTCCGGCCAGCGATATGAGGGGGTTATCGCCATGCTGGCCAATCGCATGACCCGGCTGCGTGAGCTGCTTGGTTACGATCTGCTGGTGCCGGACAACAGCTTGGATCGGGATCCAGCCGAATTTATCCGCCTTTTGCACCAATACCAGCGGGAGTCGAATCTAATCCAGATCAATTAAACGCCGGATTGAGCTTGCCAAGGCGGGCGGCTCTTTTTAAGGTCTCCCCCCTGTTACACCCAGAACACCGCTTATGAAGTACATCGAAGAGTTCTATCTGTTCGTCAAGGTGGTGCAAGAGGGAGGCTTCTCCCACGCAGCTGCCGCACTGGGCATGCCGACCGGCACCATCAGCCGACGTATTTCTCAGCTCGAAGAGCAACTCGGCTGCTCTTTGCTGCACAGATCCACCCGCAAGCTCCGCCTCACCGATGAAGGGCTCAGATATTACGAGCGCCTGTGCACCCCGCTGGCCGAGATTGAACAGGCCACGGGGGAGATCCAGGGGCGGGAAGCCGATATCAATGGCGTGATCCGTCTAGCGGCGCCGATCGCCCTCTCCAATACCCTCCTGGTCGACATGCTGGCAGATTTCGGTCTGCACTATCCTGAAGTACAGTTCGACATCACCCAGACCAATGATCATCAGCACCTGTTTGATAACGATAGGGATCTGGTGTTTTTCAACGGTGAGCTGCCGCAATCCATGACCAATGCCCTCTGCCTTGGTCACATCGAGTATGGCCTGTTCGCCTCCAGACTGTATCTGGAGAAAATGGGCACGCCAGCCCACCCAGCCCAGTTGGAAGAGCATTCGCTGATCTACTGTTGGCCCCACCAGCACTGGCAATTGATAGGCCAGGATGACCAGACAATACAGATAAAGCGCGCCGCCAAGCTGACCGTCAACCAGACACAGGCGGCCGTCAGGGCAGCCAGACGGCATCTGGGTATCGTCAATGCCCCGCTCCATTATGTGCATCCATTCTTGCAAGATGAGCAGCTGGTGGCCGTGCTGCCGGACTGGAAAACCGGCCATCGCCCCTTCTACATGGTGCGCTGCCAGCCTCAGTTTGCCCCACTGCGTGTTAAGATGTTCGCTGAATTCGTTGAAAAATACTCGGCGCACTACCGGAACTGCCAATGGGACAACCAATTTTCACCAGCAACCAGTCTGTCCCATTGCATCTGACCGTGAGCGGGCCACACTTATAGCAATCCTCGTTGACCAGGCCAGCCTAACACTATGAATGTATTGATATGTGATGACTCAGGATTCGCTCGTAAACAGCTGGCCCGTGCCCTTCCCGCTGACTGGGATGTGACGCTGTATTACGCCGCAAACGGACTCGAAGGGATAGAGCAGGTGCTGATGGGGCATGGCGACCTGATCTTTCTGGACCTGACCATGCCGGAAATGGACGGCTACGGTGTGCTGGAGACCCTGCAACAGGAGGGACTGCGCAACAAGGTTTTCGTCGTCTCTGGGGACATCCAGCCTGAAGCGCATCAAAGGGTCATGAGCCTCGGTGCGCTCGATTTCATCAAGAAACCCGCCGCCCCCGAAACCCTGACCGCCCTGCTCAGGCAACACGGCTTGTGGCAGCCAAACGGCGTGGCCTCGACCCCCGCCCCCCTCCTCACCGGTATTGCAACAGCTGAGCCCGATGCCGACGTTGGCATCAAGATCAGCCCCGAGATCCGCGACGTGTATCAGGAGCTCGCCAACGTATCCATGGGCCAGGCCGCAGATTTGCTGGCCCGCCTGCTCAATGCCTTCGTGGTATTGCCCATTCCCAACGTCAACGTGCTGGAGGTCTCCGAGCTACACATGGCCCTCTCGGCCGCCGCCGATTCAGACACCCTTTCCGCCGTCTGCCAAGGCTTCATCGGGGCCGGTATCGCCGGCGAAGCGCTGATCCTGTTCCACGACTCCAGCTTCAAAGACCTTGCCCGACTGATGAAGCATCAGGGAGCACTGGATCGCAATGCCGAGCTGGAGCTATTGATGGACACCGCCAACGTGCTGATCGGTGCCTTCCTGCGCGGTTATGCCAGCCAGCTCGACACCCCCTTCAGCCAGGGCCACCCTGTGGTGCTCGGCCAGCACAGACCCATCAAGGATCTCATCAATACCAACAAGAGTCTCTGGCGTCGTACCCTGGCCATAGAGATCAACTACCGGGTCCAGGATTACGCAGTGCAGTGTGACCTGCTACTGCTGTTTACCGAAGATTCCATCGCCACCATGAACAACAAAATCATGCACATGCTCTAGGGAGTGACCATGGAAATTCGTGAATTTCATTGGCTGATGAACATAGTCCAGAACCTGGACGTGGGGCTGGTGGTACTCGACAAGGAGTACAAGGTGCAGGTGTGGAACGGCTTCATGGAGAGCCACAGCGGCCGGATGGCGGGCGAGGTGCGCGATGGTGTCCTGTTCGAGCTTTTCCCCGACGTTGACAGGGCCTGGTTCGAGCGCAAGGCCAACATGGTGTTCCAGCTCAACAACCGCGCCTTCAGCACCTGGGAACAGAGACCTTACCTGCTGCGTTTCTCCAACTATCGCCCCATCACAGGCTCCGCACCCCATATGTTCCAGAACCTGACCCTGGTGCCGCTGGCTGATTTTGGCGGCCAGGTGACCCACATTGCCGTGATGATCTACGATGCCACCGATGAAGCCATGCTGATGACAGGGCAACGGCAGATATGACGAACAAGACCATGCAGTAACGAAACAGGGCGCCGAAGCGCCCTGTTTCATTTCATGGCATTGTCACGCGCCGAGATACTCGGTAAAAGCGTCGATCACCTCTTCGATGTCGTCATCATTGATCTGCAGATGGGTCACCAGCCGCAGCTCGCCATAACCGGAGAAGAGGATCCCCCGCTCCTTCATGAAGGCCAGCAAAGGCGCACTCTCGCCACTCGTCAGTTGCAAGAACACCATGTTGGTCTGCACCTGGTCCAGATCCAGCCTGATGCCCGGCAGTGCCGCCAGCCCTTCGGCCAGCCGTCTGGCGCGGCGGTGATCGTCGCCAAGGCGCACCACATGCTGCTGCAGGGCAAACAGACCAGCCTGGGCCAGGATCCCCGCCTGACGCATGCCGCCACCCACCATCTTGCGCAGCCGTCTGGCACGAGCGATGAAGGCATGAGAACCCACCAGCAGCGATCCCACCGGCGCTCCCAGCCCTTTGGAAAGACAGATGGAAATACTGTCAAACGGCGCGGCCAGCTCACGCACCGAGTGGCCACTCGCCACGACTGCGTTGAACAGGCGAGCGCCGTCCAGATGCAGCAGCAAGCCGTGCTCATCGACAAACTCACGCATTTCGTGCAAATAGCTTAGCGGCAACACTTTGCCGTTATGGGTGTTTTCGAGGCAAACGAGGCGAGTCTGGGCAAAATGGGCATCGTCAGGGGCAATGGCTGCGCGCACGTCGGCCAGCGCCAGTGAGCCATCGGCCTGCATGGGCACGGGTTGCAGGGCCACAGACCCCAGCACGGCAGAACCCTGCGCCTCATAACGATAGATGTGGGCTGCCGAGCCCAGCACGACCCCTTCCCCACGCTGGCAGTGGCTCATCACCGCCAGCAAGTTGGACATGGTGCCGGATGGCAGGAACAGTGCGGCCTCTTTGCCAAGCAGGTCGGCACCATAGGCTTCCAGCCCATTGACGCCCGGATCCTCCCCATAGACATCGTCCCCAACCTCGGCATGAAGCATGCTCTGACGCATGGCATCCGTGGGTTGGGTGACAGTATCACTTCGTAAATCGATATAGCGCATGACATCCCTCCTGGTGCAGGAGGATGACGTTAGCCAGCGCAGGCTGGCTTGGCAAGCAGGGAGTTTCTGGAATGTGAGCCCGGTGACCGCCTACCAGGGCAGCGGCTGCCCCAGCAGATCAACAAAAGCGCCAGATTGAGTCAGGGACAAGCCTGCAATTAAAGTCAGCAAAGAGGGGGCAACCTGGGCGGGGTCCTGCAACGGAGCAGATGCCAGTGCATGAAGAAAAGGCTGGTTCATGGGGGTTGCCATGAGGCCAGGGTGTATCGTGATCACGCCGGACTTGGGAAAGCGCTCGGCCCACTCATGGGCAAGGGTCCTGACCCCCATGTTGAGGGCCGCCTTGCTCATGCGGTAGCTGTAACGTTCCCCTTGTTCATTTGCGCCTATGGCTCCCGCCAGATCAGAAATGGCACAGAGCCAGACTTGGCTATCCTCCGCCATCAGGCGGCCAAGCCGGGCAGCCACGGCCAGAGTGGGCCAGGCATTGGCCAGCAGGCTGTCACACAGCCACTTGGGATTGACCTCCTCTACCCGCTTCTCCGGCATGAAGTTGATATCGTGCAACAGGCCTATGGTGTTGATCACCACGCTCGGCAGGGCGACTGTGTCATAGAGGGTGAACAGCGCATCGAAAGAGAGCGGATCCACCTCCTGCAACGGAAAGTAGCAGGCCGGATCCAGTCCTTTTGGCAGTTGCCTGCCCGCCAGTACCAGCTCCTCGCCACGGGCTGACAGCTCCCTGGCCAGCGCCGTGCCCAATCCACCACTGCCCAAGATCAGATAGCCCATCACCCTCTCCCTGGATTGACTGCCTGTTTAGAGGTTATCAGAATAATGACCGCTTGCCGCCAAGGGGAGGCGGCAACCCCCATGCGGCTTTATGCCTCACCCAGATGTTTGCCAAACTCCCGTGCCAGCGCCAGATCCAGAAAACCATCTGCCTTCTTGTGGCTGCGCAAGAACTGGTAATACGCGAGCAGGGTGACCAGCTGTTTTTCATCTGGCAGGGATTGCTCGGGAACCAGCTCCTGCAGCAGGGTGCCGGCGGCGGCCAACGCCTCCCGATCCACTACTTCCGCCTGTCGATAGAGGTAGCCGCAACCGGTGGCGAGCCACTCCAGCGAACAGTTGGCTCCCATGGCAATCTGGTTTGCCTTGCCAAGGCCGGGCTCGGCTCCCTTCAGGTACTTGCGGATCAGGGCTTCACTCAAACCCACCTTGCGGGCGAAGGCGCTGACACTGCCCTCCCCGATCAGACTCTGCAACCGCGCGGCAAATCCGTCCATCATGAATCCCGTCAGAACTAAAGTTCGAATGAACAAAAACCACATTATTGCCTTGCCAGGCAGAAGAGACCAAGATGCTGGCAGCATTTATTCCCCAAGGAGTCACCCATGTCTGTATCTCGCCTCGCCCTGCACGCCCAGGGCCCGACCTTCTCTCGCCTTATCATGGGCTACTGGCGTCTGATGGAGTGGCAGCTCTCCCCGGCCGCCCTGCTCGATCTGATGAAGTACCACCTGGACCTGGGGGTGACCACCATAGATCACGCCGATATCTATGGTGGCTACCAGTGCGAAGAGGCATTTGGCCATGCCCTGCGCCTGGAACCCTCCTTGCGTGACCGGATGGAAATCGTCAGCAAGTGTGGTATCGCCCTCACCGCCAAGCCTGAGCATGCCCTCAACCACTACAACACCGGCAAGGCGCACATCATCGCCAGTGCCGAGGACTCCCTGCGCAAACTCGCGACCGATCACCTGGATTTGTTGCTGATCCACCGTCCGGACCCCCTGATGGATGCCGATGAGGTGGCCGATGCCTTTATCAGCCTCAAGCAGGCGGGCAAGGTGAAACATCTGGGGGTGTCCAACTTCAGTGCCCGCCAGTTCGAGCTGCTGCAGTCCCGCCTGCCCTTCCCGCTGGTCACCAATCAGCTGGAGATATCGCCCCTGAATCAGAGCACGACGCTGGATGGCACCCTGGATCTCTGTCAGCAACTGCGCATCAAGCCCATGGCCTGGTCCTGCCTGGGTGGCGGACGCCTGTTCGAAGGCCAGGAGTATGCGCCGCTGCGCGCCGAGCTCGAGCAGATCCGTCATGAAGTGGGAGCCCAGAACATAGAGCAACTGGTGTACGCCTGGGTAATGATGCTTCCAAGCCAGCCGTTGCCGCTGATTGGCTCAGGCAAGCGGGAGCGGATTGCCGCTGCCGTGGCAGCCGAGTCCATAGCGCTCACTCGCCAGCAGTGGTTCCGCATTCGCAAAGCGGCGCTTGGTTACGACGTACCCTGACCCCTGCTTGATGGCCCAATCGCGCACAAACAAAAACGGCATGGGAAAACCCATGCCGTTTTGCATTAACGAGGCAACTCAACGATGACGCTGGGGGCGACCACGTGGTGCATCTGTCTTCGGTTTGGCTTGGTTGACTGTGATGGTACGGCCACCGATCTCGGTGCCATGCAAACCGGCGATGGCCTTTTCGGCATCGCCATTAACAGGCATTTCAATAAAGCCAAACCCCTTGGACTGACCGGTATCTCGGTCGATGATGATATCGACCTTGTCTACCTGTCCAAATTGGCTGAACACGGTTGTCAGTTCGTCGGCCGTCATCCGGTACGACAGATTACCTACGTAAATCTTCATGCCATCCACTCTCGATTCAAGGTGCCTTCTCTATCCCATCACCAACACAAAGGTAAGGGCACAACCCCCATGCCGGACCTGCCAGGGCGTCATGCCTTGGCACTCCCCGTTCTGCTCACTCAAGTCATTGATCTCTTGGGTGAACAGAACAGGCAAGATCAATTCGAGTCACTGGCAGTATCTGAGCTTTGAGCTGGATTGTCGAGAAAATAGTCAGTTCAAACCGGGAGCAGCTCGTTCAGTACCCCCTTGATCGCCCGGCGGCTATGCCAGGCTCGTTTAAAGCCAAAGCGGTAGATGCCAGGGGCAACCTCATGGGTCCCTTCGCGGCCCAGCCCCATAAGCGTGGTCGCCGCAGCAAGCTGTGCACAGTCGAGTCGAAGGTCCAGACTGAACGCCAGCCACTGGCCGTCGTGACCTACCTTGTACTCCCGTTCGATGGCCACCAGCGCTGTTTTAGGCAAGGCCAGCGCCTGATCATCGCTGCCGTTGAGCAGATAGAGGTGCTCGTCATCCCAACCCAGTTCGGCCAGCCGCCAGCGTTGCCAACTGCGTGGCAGAGAGACCAGGATCCCAGTGATGCCCCCGAAGATGACCCCAACCCAGTGGAGCAACCCCATGGCACCCCGTCCATACCACAAGGAGGCAGCCACCACGCCCCAACTCGTCAGCAACAACAGAAAAATGACGCAGCGATAGGGCATTGCCGGCGGCATCAGCAAGCGAACCCCGGGGGTTGCCAGCAAGGATGTAATTCGCATGAAAGGTTCCTGTGACCGTGAAATGGCGCCATTGTGAATAGACCTCACGGGACTGACAAGGGGGTTTTCTTTGTCATCCCCCTATAAAATCAATACCATGGCATCAATGATACTCAATGGAACTTGTTTCTTGACCAGCTCGCAGCCCTGTGTGCGCTTTTGTGGCGTCAACAAATTCTACGGTGACTTCCAGGCCCTGCATCAGATTGACCTCACCATAGCGCGGGGGGAGAAGTGGGTTATCTGCGGCCCGTCAGGTTCGGGAAAGTCCACGCTGATCCGCACCATCAACGGCCTGGAGGGGATAGACAGCGGCCAGCTGTTCCTGTTTGGCGAGCCCGTTACCCCCGCCTACCTTCGTCGTCTGCAAGGGCGAGTCGGCATGGTGTTTCAGCAGTTCAACCTGTTTCCCCATATGACGGTGCTGGAAAACCTGATGGTGGCCCCTGTACATACGCTGGGACTGAGCACGCAAGCGGCCAAAACCCGTGCCCTCGGCCTGCTGGAACGCGTACGCATTCAGGCACAGGCCGACAAGTACCCCCACCAGCTCTCAGGCGGCCAGCAGCAGCGCGTGGCCATCGCCCGCTCCCTCTGCATGCAGCCGGAACTGATGCTGTTTGATGAGCCGACGTCTGCCCTCGATCCCGAGATGATCCGCGAGGTACTGGATGTGATCCGCGAGCTGGCTGACGAGGGAATGACGCTTATCTGCGTCACCCACGAGATGGGTTTTGCCCGCCAGGTGGCGGACCGGGTGCTCTTCATGGATGAGGGCAAGATCATCGAATCCGCCCCGCCGGCTCAGCTGTTCAGCAAGCCTGCTCACCCGAGAACCAGTGCCTTTCTCGAGCAGGTGCTCAGCTACCATGGCTGATACCCGACCCACCCGCCTCGCCAGCTGGTTGCTGGCAATCCTGTTGCTGATCCTGCTGCTGGGCTGGGTGCTCTACAGTGGTGCCCATCAGATGGGTTATGAGTGGCAGTGGCAGCGGGTCGGCCCCTTTCTCGGGGAGTGGGAAGATGGCGACTTCTACCCTGGCCCACTGCTCAGCGGCTTGCTGGTTACCCTGCAAGTCGCCTTGCTCAGTCTGGTTGGCACCCTGGTCGTCGGGTGTTCCGTCGTCAGCCTGCGTCTGCTTCCCTCTCGTCTGGGCCCCTGGCTTGCCGTCACCTATCTGGCGCTGGTGCGCACCACGCCCCAGCTGGTGCAACTCTACATCCTCTATTTTCTGCTGGGCCCCATGTTGGGACTGGCCCCGCTCGCCTGCGCCGTGCTGAGTCTCTCCCTCTATCAGGGGGCCTTCACCGCCGAAGTGTTGCGAGCAGGAATACAGGCCATCCCCAGCGGACAGTGGGAGGCAGCGCGCTCTCTTGGTTTGTCACGGGCCATCACACTGCGCAAAGTGATACTGCCGCAACTGGTTCGTATCGTGCTGCCTCCGCTCACCAACGAGCTGGTGTCCCTCATCAAGCACTCGGCGCTGGTGAGTGTCATCGCCATCTTCGATCTCACCAACGAAGGGCGTACTCTGGTGGCCGATACCTTCCTCACCTTTGAGGTGTGGTTCACCGTGGCCGCCCTCTATTTGCTGTTGACGCTGACACTGTCAGCCTGTTCGCGGGCGCTCGCCCGTTATCTGGATCCGGAACAACAAGGACGCTAACCATGTCACTCTCGTTCAAAACCGCCCTGTCGGGCGCAGCCCTGCTCTTTACCGCTCTCTTTACCCCTGCCCAGGCAGAAGGCGAGGCATCTGCCACCCTGGCGCAGATAGAACAAAGCGGCACCCTGCGGGTTGGCATGTCCACCTTTGCCCCCTGGGCGATGCGCGACAAACAAGGCGCCCTCATCGGCTTCGAAATCGATGTTGCCCGCCGCCTGGCCACCGATAACGGCTGGCAGGTCGAATTCGTCCCCACCGCCTGGGATGGCATCATTCCTTCCCTGCTGGCAAAAAAATATGACGTCATCATAGGCGGCCTCACCATCACACCCGAACGGGAGAAGAGCGTGCGCTTCACTCAGGCCTACTCCCACTCAGGCATCCAGCTGGCCGCCTCAAAGGCGCAGGCCCAGGACAAAAAGACGCTGTCCGACTTCAACCAGCGCGGCGTGATCCTGGCGGTGCGCCGTGGCGCCTCACCGGTGCAGGTCGCCAAGGAGAACTTCCCCAAGGCGACTCTTCGCCAGTTCGATGATGAATCTCAAGTGTTTCAGGAAGTACTGAACGGCCGCGCCCACGGCGCCCTCTCCTCTTCCCCGAAACCGGAACAAGAGACACTGCGCCACCCCGAAGCTCTTTTTATGCCGTTTGCCGAACCGCTGTCGCAAGGCAGCGAAGGCTTTGCACTGCGCAAAGGGGATGACGCCCTGGCCGAGCAGTTCAACGAGTGGATCGCCGCCCGTCAGGCCGACGGCTGGCTCAAGGTCCGTCATGACTACTGGTTCAAGTCGCTGGCATGGGAAGCCCAGGTCGCCAATCCCTGATGCTGATTGCCATCAAACGCGCTACCCGAGCCGTCGGCTGGCTCGACGGGATACTCATGCTGATACTGCTGCTGGCAGGCATGTGGCTTGCCAGCAGATTGCACCTTGGCGTGGCCTACCAATGGCACTGGCAGGCCGCCTTTGAGTTGCTGTTCACGCGCGGCCCCCAGGGTGAGTTGCCCTATTTTTTCAGCGGCTTGCTCACCACCTTGCGCATCGCCCTGCTCGGCATGGCACTGGCGCTGCTGCTGGGCACTGCGCTGGGTCTGGCGGCATTCAGCCGCCGTCCCTGGCTGGTGTTGCCGGCGACCCTGTTCATCCAGTTGATCCGCAATCTGCCGCCGCTGGTGTTTATCTTCATTTTCTACTTCTTTATCGCCAATCAATTACTGCCGGCGAGCGGCCTCTCCCGCTGGCTCGGCACTCTGTCACTCTCCCCCTGGCAAGAGGCGCTGCTGGGCCCGCCCGCCAGATGGGAGAACCTCATCTCTGGCACCCTCTGTGTCGGCATGATCAGCGCCGCCTTCGTCGCCGAGATAGTCCGTGCCGGTCTCGCGGCCGTGCCCAAAGGGCAGTGGGAAGCGGCGCAGAGTCTGGGGCTCTCGCCTCGGGTGCGGCTGCGCCGGGTGATCCTGCCCCAGGCCATGTTGCTGATGCTGCCTCCCCTCACCGGCCAGCTCATCGCACTGGTGAAGGATACCGCCATCGTTTCCCTCATTTCGGTGCAAGAGCTCACCTTCGTCGGCACCGAGATGGCCAACTCCAGCGGGCTGGTTTATGAAATCTGGCTACTGGTGGCGGCCGCCTATTTATTGATATGTTTGAGTCTGTTTGTGCTGCTCAGCCGACTCGAAGCAAAACAAGGAGCCCATAGATGCTGACGTCCCTGTTACTGGCCTCTGTACTGCAGGCCGAGGCGATCGGCGGTTATGCCGCCGGTTGCCTCAAAAACGGCATGGCCCTGCCACTGGAGGGACCCGGGTATCAGGTGATCCGCACCAAGCGGCTGCGTTACTACGGTCATCCCGACCTCATCCACTATCTGCAGGGGCTGGCCAACCAGACCCGCATGGCGGGCATGCCGGATCTCTATATCGCCGATCTGGCGATGGCCCGCGGCGGCCCCTTTACCTCGGGCCATCGCAGTCACCAGACGGGCCTGGATGCCGACATCTGGTTTCGCATGGCCAACCGCCCCATCAGCAAGTGGGAGCAGGATGCCCCCAAGGAGTGGGCGCTGATCGACGAGCCCAGCTATCGGGTATTGCCGGGTCGCTTCGGTCCGGAGCAACTGAACCTGTTGCGACTGGCTGCCAGCAAGCCCGAGGTGGCGCGCATCTTTATCAACCCCGTCATCAAGGGAGAGGTGTGCAAACGGGCCGCCGATGAGCCCTGGGTTGCCAAACTGCGCCCCTGGGTCGGCCACTTCAGCCACTTTCATGTGCGGTTGCGCTGCCCCGTCGGCAGCCCGGATTGCGAGCCACAAGCCCCCATTCCCCCCGGCAATGGCTGCGGCGCCGAGCTGGCCTCCTGGCTCAAGGACAAGCCACAGCTACCCAAGGTCTCAGGTATCAACAAGATGCCCATCCTGCCCGCCCGTTGTGGCAACTGACCCCAAGCTGGTATGGTGTGCCCATATCCGCTAGAAATTTCAATGGAGAACAACAAGATGGCCACTTCACTCTGGCGCAGCACCACGCAGAGCCTGTTGACACTGACCCTGCTGCTGGGATTGACCGGCTGCGGCATGAACAATATTCCGACCCTGGATGAGCAGGTCAAGGCGAGCTGGGGCCAGGTCGAGAATCAGTATCAGCGCCGCGCCGATCTCATTCCCAATCTGGTGGCCACCGTCAAGGGCTACGCCAGCCACGAACAGGAGACCCTCAAAGCAGTCACCGATGCCCGAGCCAGGGTTGGCAGTGTGCAGGTGAGCGATCCGGCCCAGCTCAAGGAGTTTGAAGCGGCCCAGAACCAGCTCTCCAGTGCCCTCTCCCGCCTGATGGTGGTGGTGGAGCGCTATCCGGATCTCAAGGCAGATCAGCAATTCCTCACCCTGCAGGCGCAGCTGGAAGGCACCGAAAACCGCATCTCGGTAGCACGCCGTGACTACATAGAGGCGGTGCGCCAGTTCAATACCGAGATCCGCACCTTCCCCGGCGTCATCTGGTCCAAGCTGCTCTATTCGGATCTCGAAGCCAAACCGAGTTTCAGTGCCAAACCCGGGGCTGAAGAGGCTCCCAAGGTCAGCTTCCAATGAGCAAATTTGCCCGCTGGTTACTGCCCTGTCTGTTGCTCTGGACCGCAGTACTGCAAGCCGCTCCCGACTTTCCGGCCCTCAGCGGTCGTGTCGTGGACGAGGCGAACCTGATGTCCCGCAAGCAGGCCCACCAGCTGACCCAACAACTGGCCGCGTTTGAAAAACGCAGCGGCATCCAGCTGGTAGTTGTCTCCATCGACAGCCTGGATGGCGAAACCATAGAGGAGTACGGCTATCAGCTCGGTCGTCATTGGGGCATAGGCCAGAAGGGAAAGAACAACGGTGTGCTGCTGCTGATCGCCCAAGATGAGCGCAAAGTGCGTATCGAAGTGGGCTATGGGCTGGAGGGTGCCCTGCCCGATGCCATTGCCGCCAACATCATCCAGACCCGGATCCTGCCCGCCTTCAAACGTGGCGACATGGTTGCGGGCGTGGTGGCTGGCAGCCAGAGCATCATGCAGGCACTGGCGGGTGAATATCAGCCAGTGGACACCGCCAAAAAAGAGGGCAAGCTGGGTGGTCCCTGGCTGTTCATTCTGATGGTGATTGTGATGATAGTGCTGCATAACCTGCGCGGAGGCGGTGGGGGCGGTGGCGGTGGTCGACGCCGCGCGGCTTTTCTG
Organism: Aeromonas sp. 2HA2; assembly: GCF_029237345.1. Taxonomy (NCBI): domain Bacteria; kingdom Pseudomonadati; phylum Pseudomonadota; class Gammaproteobacteria; order Aeromonadales; family Aeromonadaceae; genus Aeromonas; species Aeromonas sp. 2HA2. The sequence continues at coordinate 185,101 of NZ_JAACGB010000004.1, forward strand.
GCCGGTGGTTTTGGCGCCGGTAGCTTCGGCGGCAGAGGAGGTGGCGGCGGTGGCTTCAGCGGTGGCGGCGGCAGTTTTGGTGGCGGTGGTGCCTCCGGTGGTTGGTAACAGGAATAAAGAGACAGACCATGATTTCTAAACAGTTCTTTCACACTCTGCAGGCCAAGGTTCGCGAGGCGGAGCTGGAAACAGACGCCGAGCTGGTCACAGTACTGGCCCCGGCCAGCGACGGCTATCGCTACATTCCCACTCTGTGGGCAGCCCTGATTGCCATGCTCACTCCCCTGCTGGTGTTCGAACTCGGCTTCTGGCTCGGCTGGTACGAGATACTGCTGGCACAGTGGTCAGTCTGGTTGCTGCTGAGCATACTGTTCCACTGGACTCCCATCAAAATGTACCTGATCCCGAAGAAGGTACGCAGGCACAGAGCCGCCCTGATGGCGCGCCTGCAATTTGTCGAGCAGGGGCTGCACCGCACCCGTGACAGGCTGGGGGTGCTGATCTTTGTCTCTGTGGCCGAGCACTACGTCGAGATACTGGTGGATGACGGCATCGCCCAGCACATTGACAATGCCCAGTGGCAGGCGATCATCGATGACTTCACCCGCCGGGTACGCAACAAGGAGGTGGAGCAGGGATTCCTCGAATGCGTGGAACGCACCAGCGCCATCCTGACCGACGCCTTCCCGGCTACACGGGATCAAAACGAGCTGCCCGACAGCCTGATCATCCTGGACAAGCCCTGATCGGGTTTAAAATATCGGCATTTTGTTCAAGGGATAGCCGCTCGATAAAGATTATGAAAAATAAGGGGAAAAGTGGTTGACCCAGGCAGCCCTTTCCCCTAAATTACGCCCCGTTCCGGCGCAACAGCGCAGCGAACTCAGTGTTGGCCGAACACGTTAAACTCTGGTCGAAAATCTGGTGTGGTGTCCGAGAGGCTGCCCACCTACGAAGTCGGCAAGAAAGCACGCACAGCGTGATCCGAAAGCCACTTCAAAGCAGTAAAAATTTGGTGAGGTGTCCGAGTGGCTGAAGGAGCACGCCTGGAAAGTGTGTATACGGCAACGTATCGAGGGTTCGAATCCCTCCCTCACCGCCAAATTCAAAAAAACCGACCTGATGGTCGGTTTTTTGCTTGTGGGGAAACCGCAACGCTGATGTCGACGAGGGAGGGTGAGAACCCTCGCTGGGTTCGAGCAGAGCAGCTTGCTGCGATGAACGGCCAACGGCCGCCCCGAAGGGGTGAGCCACGCAGTGGCGAATCATCCCTCCCTCACCGCCAAATTTAAAAAACCGACCTCAGGGTCGGTTTTTTGCTTTTGGGCCGGCCTATCCTCTGCTGCCGACTCTCCTTCCTCTACTCTTACCAAGATTGCATGCTGCAGTGTTGGACGCTCTCCCCTCTGCCCGACCAAATTCCCTTCATTCCCCTCTCGCTGTGTAAACCCGCCATCTTTGCCCATCTCTACGAAACACTGTTTTGCGGGCTTGTTCCAGCCGTTGAAAATCATTCTCAAATGAGAAAATTGACCTTTGTAGCAAAAAACAATTTTACCCCCGCCGATTAATTATTAATCCGCTGAAATGACATGTAAATCAGTATGAAAGTGCCATAATGCGTAACATTATTGTTAAGTCACGTGATTAATTTGGTTAGGGAAAATCTCTATGTTTGCTGATATTGCTGTTCAACATTGGGCTTTTGCCATTTATGTCATTGCAGCCATCTGCCTCTGTCTGGTGATGATCGGCCTCGCCGCCCTGCTGGGTGGCCGCGCCCACGGCCGTGCCAAAAACAAGCCCTTCGAGTCTGGCGTCGATTCGGTGGGTAACGCCCGCCTGCGCTTCTCCGCCAAGTTCTATCTGGTTGCCATGTTCTTCGTCATCTTCGACGTAGAGGCGCTTTACCTGTTTGCCTGGTCTGTTTCCGTTCGGGAAAGCGGCTGGGTCGGCTTCATTGAAGCCGCCATCTTTATCGGCTTGCTGCTGGTAGGACTCCTCTACTTGTGGCGTATCGGCGCCCTCGACTGGGCACCGAAAAAACGCGCCCTGACCGACAAGAAGCCTGACTGACTTACTGATTCTCTTTTTGAGGTTGCACCATGAAGTACACCCTGACCCGGATTGACCCGGATGCGCCCGTTGAGCGCTATCCACAGGAACAGAGCCAGACCGTCGATGACCCGCTGGCACAAGACGCGACGCGCGGCATCATGATGGGGCGTCTCGAGGAGGTGTTGCAAGACACCGTCAACTGGGGTCGCAAAAACTCCCTCTGGCCCTACAACTTCGGTATCTCCTGCTGCTATGTGGAGATGTGTACCGCGTTCACTTCCCCCCATGACGTGGCCCGTTTCGGTGCCGAAGTGATCCGGGCCTCGCCCCGTCAGGCGGATTTCATGGTGATAGCCGGTACCCCCTTCATCAAGATGGCGCCTGTCATCCAGCGACTGTATGAACAGTTGCTCGAGCCCAAGTGGGTCATTTCCATGGGCGCCTGCGCCAACTCGGGCGGCATGTATGACATCTATTCAGTGGTACAGGGGGTAGACAAGTTCCTGCCGGTCGACGTCTATATTCCGGGCTGCCCGCCCCGTCCCGAGGCCTTCCTGCAAGCCCTGATGCTGCTGCAGGACTCCATTGGCAAGGAACGCCGCCCCCTCTCCTGGGTCGTCGGCGATCAGGGTATCTACCGTCCCGACATGCCGGCCGAGAAAGACCGCAAACGGGGCGAGCGGATCAAGGTGACCAACCTGCGCACGCCGGATGAGATCTGACCATGAAACTGACTCGCGATTTTCCCAGCAATTACACCATGGCCCAGTGGCAACCCAGCGATCACCAGGATACCCAGGTTGTCGGCGAACTGTTTGCCCACTTCGGTGCCGAGCGTTTCACCGTGCAGAGTACCCGTACCGGCGTACCCGTGATCTGGCTCGCCCGCGAACTGCTGCTGGACGTGGTGGGCTTTTTGCGCAAGCTCCCCTCCCCGTTCGTGATGCTGTATGATCTCAGCGCCACCGACGAACGGCTGCGCAGCCATCGTGACGGCCTGCCCCAGAGCGACTTCACCGTCTTCTATCACTTCATCTCCATCGACCGTAACGCCGATGTGATGCTCAAAGTGCCCCTTGCCGAGAGCGACCTGCATCTTCCCACTCTCACAGGCCACTTCCCCAACGCCAACTGGTATGAGCGGGAAGTGTGGGATCTGCTGGGCATAACCTTCGACGGTCATCCCCATCTGACCCGCATCATGATGCCCAAGAGCTGGCAGGGTCACCCGCTGCGCAAGGACTATCCTGCACGGGCCACCGAGTTCGATCCCTTCATGCTCGATGCCGCCAAGCAGGACATGGAGCAGGAGAACCTGCTGTTCAAACCGGAAGAGTGGGGCATGGCCCGTGGCAACGAGAACGAGGACTATATGTTCTTGAACCTCGGTCCCAACCACCCGTCCGCCCACGGCGCCTTCCGACTGGTGTTGCAACTCGATGGCGAAGAGATCCGCAACTGCGTACCCGACATAGGTTATCACCATCGCGGTGCCGAAAAAATGGGTGAGCGCCAGTCCTGGCACAGCTATATCCCCTACACAGACAGGGTCGAGTATCTGGGCGGGGTAATGAACAACCTGCCTTACGTGCTGGCAGTGGAGAAACTGGCCGGCATCAAGGTGCCGAACCGGGTCGACGTGATCCGGGTGATGATGGCGGAGTTGTTCCGCATCCAGAGCCACCTCCTGTTCCTTGGCACCTATATCCAGGACGTGGGGGCCATGACCCCTGTCTTCTTTACCTTCACCGACCGGCAGAAGATCTACACCATCATCGAAGCCATCACGGGTGCCCGCATGCACCCGGCCTGGTTCCGTATCGGTGGCGTGGCCCACGACTTGCCCAAGGGATGGCAGCGACTGGTGCAGGACAATCTGCTGAGCTGGCTGCCCAAGCGTCTGATGGATTATGAAAAAGCCGCCATGCGTAACAGCATTTTGCGCGGGCGCACCATTGGCGTCTCTGCCTACACCACTGAGCAGGCGCTCGCCTGGGGCACGACGGGGGCGGGTCTGCGGGCCACGGGCCTCAACTTTGACGTGCGCAAGTGGCGCCCTTATTCGGGTTATGACCAGTTCGACTTCGAAGTGCCGGTGGGTAGCAATGGCGATGCCTATGACAGGGCCACGGTACGCATCGAGGAGATCCGCCAGAGCCTGTCGATCATAGATCAGTGCATGAAGAACATGCCGGAGGGGCCCTTCAAGGCGGATCACCCCCTCACCACACCGCCCCCCAAGGATCGCACCCTGCAAGACATAGAGACGCTGATCACCCACTTCCTGCAAGTGTCGTGGGGCCCTGTGATGCCGGCCGCCGAGTCGTTCCAGATGATAGAGGCCACCAAGGGGATCAACAGTTATTACCTGACCAGCGATGGCTCCACCATGAGCTACCGGACCCGGATCCGCACCCCGAGCTTTGCTCACCTGCAACAGATCCCCTCCGTGATCAAGGGCAGCATGGTGTCGGATCTCATCGTCTATCTGGGCAGTATCGATTTCGTTATGTCGGATGTGGATCGTTGAGTCCTCGGGTAATCAAACCACAGCACTCAACAACCGTGACGAGACAAAAAGAATAAGCCACAAAAGGTTAAGCCATGAGCCAGCAATGTCAGTGCCAAAACAGTCAGACCCCGCAGGGGCAGAGTGCGTGCGGGGGCAAGGGGGATGGACCCGTCCCTGGACCAACAGACGGCTTCGTCCTGAGCCAGGCCGAACGGGACGCCATCGAACATGAGAAACACCACTACGAAGATCCCCGCGCCGCCAGCATTGAAGCGCTCAAGATAGTGCAGCAGGCCAGGGGCTGGGTACCGGACGGTGCCATTTATGCCATCGCCACCGAGCTCGGCATTCCCGCCAGCGACGTGGAAGGGGTCGCCACTTTCTACAGTCAGATCTTCCGTCAGCCGGTAGGCCGCCACATCATCCGCGTCTGTGACAGCATGGTCTGTTACATCAACGGTCACGAAGGGCTGCTGGCCGGCCTCAAGGAAGTGATGGATCTCGCCCCCGGCCAGACCAGCGCCGATGGCCGCTTCACCCTGCTGCCCGTCTGCTGCCTCGGCAACTGCGACAAGGGCCCGGCCCTGATGATCGATGACGACACCTATGGCGGGCTCGATGCCGCCACACTGATCAAGACGCTGGAGGCTTATCCATGAGTCTTCCAATCAACAAGATCCTCGCCTCTCTCGGCACCGCCAACCGCACGGCCCGGGCCCCCAAGACTCATCCGCTCACCTGGCGACTGCGTGACGACGGCCAGCCGGTCTGGCTGGATGAATACCAGAGCAAGCAAGGCTATGACGCTGCCCGCAAGGCGCTGGGCCAGATGAGCCCTGATGAGATAGTCGGCACCGTCAAGGATGCCGGTCTCAAGGGTCGTGGCGGCGCCGGCTTCCCCACAGGGGTGAAGTGGGGGCTGATGCCCAAAGACGAGAGCATGAACATACGTTACCTGCTCTGCAATGCCGACGAGATGGAACCCAATACCTGGAAAGATCGCCTCTTGATGGAGCAGCTGCCCCACCTGCTGATCGAGGGCATGCTCATCTCCGCAAAGGCGCTCAAGGCCTATCGCGGCTATATCTTCCTGCGCGGTGAATACGTGGATGCCGCCGTCCATCTGCGCCGTGCGGTGATCGAGGCCAAGGCCGCCGGCCTGCTCGGCAAGAACATTCTGGGATCCGGCTTTGATTTCGAGCTGTTCGTCCACACCGGCGCCGGGCGTTACATCTGTGGCGAAGAGACGGCGCTGATCAACTCACTGGAAGGGCGGCGCGCCAACCCGCGCGCCAAGCCCCCCTTCCCCGCCGTTTCCGGCGTCTGGGGCAAACCCACCTGCGTCAACAACGTCGAAACCCTGTGCAACGTGCCAGCCATCATAGGCAATGGCGTGGCCTGGTATCAGGGGCTGGCGCTGCCGGGTTCTGAAGATCACGGCACCAAGCTGATGGGTTTCTCCGGCAAGGTGAACAACCCCGGCGTTTGGGAGCTGCCCTTTGGCATCACGGCCCGCGAGCTGTTTGAGCACTACGCCGGTGGCATGAAGCCAGGCTACCGCCTCAAGGCGTGGCAACCGGGCGGGGCTGGCACCGGCTTCCTGCTGCCAGAGCACCTGGATGCCCAGATGTATACCGCCGGTATCGGCAAGGTGGGCACCCGCATGGGGACGGGTCTGGCCATGGCAGTCGATGACAGCGTCAGCATGGTAGGGCTCTTGCGCAACATGGAAGAGTTCTTCGCTCGCGAATCCTGCGGTTGGTGCACCCCGTGCCGTGATGGCCTGCCCTGGAGCGTCAAGCTGCTGCGGGCGCTGGAGCGTGGCGAGGGACAGCAAGGGGATCTCGCGACCCTGGAGCAGCTTTGCAATTTCCTTGGGCCGGGCAAAACCTTTTGTGCCCACGCGCCCGGCGCCGTCGAGCCCCTTGCCAGCGCACTCAAGTATTTCAGATCCGAATTCGAGGCCGGTATCAAGGGGCCAAGCGACCATCACTCGCTGCTCAAAGGGATCCAGCCCAATCTGCTGGGCGAACGCTGGTAAGCGCCAAGGCGCATCGGGCAATAGCCGATTTCACCATAGGTTTCAGGAACGTTGTATGGCGACCATTTTTGTAGACGGTAAAGAGTACGAGGTAGACGGGGCAGACAACCTGCTGCAGGCCTGTCTGTCGCTGGGTCTGGACGTCCCCTATTTTTGCTGGCATCCGGCGCTGGGTAGCGTGGGCGCCTGCCGCCAGTGTGCGGTCAAGCAGTATCAGAATGCCGACGACAAGCGCGGCCGGCTGGTCATGTCCTGCATGACCCCCTCTACCGATGGCACCTATATCTCCATCGAAGACGAAGAGGCGAAAGAGTTTCGCAAGTGTGTGGTGGAGTGGCAGATGACCAACCACCCCCACGACTGCCCTGTCTGTGAAGAGGGCGGAGCCTGCCACCTGCAGGACATGACGGTGATGACAGGCCACAACAGCCGCCGCTACCGCTTTACCAAGCGTACCCACCAGAATCAGGAACTGGGGCCCTTCATCAATCACGAGATGAACCGCTGCATCGCCTGTTATCGCTGCGTGCGTTACTACAAGGATTACGCCGGTGGCGAGGATCTGGGGGTCTATGGCGCCCACGACAACGTCTATTTCGGCCGGGTCGAAGATGGCACCCTGGAGAGCGAATTCTCCGGCAACCTGGTGGAGATCTGCCCCACCGGCGTTTTCACCGACAAGACCCACTCAGAGCGTTACAACCGCAAGTGGGACATGCAGTTTGCCCCCAGCGTCTGCCAGCAGTGCTCGGTGGGCTGCAACATCAGCCCGGGTGAGCGTTATGGCGAGCTGCGCCGCATAGAAAACCGCTTCCATGGCGGCATCAATCACTACTTCCTGTGCGATCGTGGCCGCTTTGGCTATGGCTACGTCAATCTGGCTGACCGTCCCCGTCAACCGCTGCTTCGGGTAGACAAAGAGCAGCGCGATGGCAACGACCCGCTGGCCATCACTGTGGATGGCGCCCTCAACCGCGCCGCCGATGCCCTGCGCACCGCCAGCGCCGTCATCGGCATCGGCTCACCGCGCGCGTCGCTGGAGAGCAACTTCGCCCTGCGCGAACTGGTCGGGGCCGACAACTTCTATTGCGGCGTTGAGCAAAGCGAGTGGGCGTGCCTGCAAAAGATGCTGCACATACTGCAGCACAGCGGCATTCGCACCCCGAGCCTGCGGGACATGGAAGAGGCCGACGCCATTCTGGTGCTCGGTGAAGATGTCACCATGAGCGCCGCCCGTATCGCCCTGGCGCTGCGCCAATCGGTCAAGGGCAAGGCCCGTGAAATCGCCCGCAAAATGAAGGTGGACTTGTGGCAGGTCGCCGCTGTGCAGACCCTGGGCCAGAATGAGCGCTATCCGCTGCTCATCACCAGCCTGGACAGCACCCGCCTCGACGACGTGGCGGCAGAAAAACTGCACGCCCCCCATGCGGATCAAGCCCGCCTCGGCTTTGCCATCGCCCATCTGCTCGACAGCTCGGCGCCAGCCCTGTCCGATCTCGGCCAAGAGCAGCAGGCGCAAGCCGCTCGCTGGGCCGACCTGCTTGGCAATGCCAAAAAGCCGCTCATCATCGCAGGCTCGGGCGCCCGCACCCCGGCATTGATCGACGCGGCCAGCAACATCGCCCGCGCCCTCAAAGGCCGCGGTCAGGACGTCAGTCTGGCACTGGTGGCACAAGAAGCCAACAGCCTGGGGCTGGCCATGCTGGCCGGCAACGCCGCCCCGCTGGAAGCCGCACTCACCCGCATCGAGGCCCAGGATAATCTGGCGCTGGTGACCCTGGAGAACGATCTCTACCGCCGTGCCCCGCGCAATCGGGTCGATGCCGCCTTCAATCGTCTGCAACACCTGCTGGTCATCGATCATCAGGCTACCCAGACCGCTCAAAAAGCCGATCTGGTGCTCCCTGCCGCCAGCTTTGCCGAGGCCGATGGCACCCTGGTCAATATGGAGGGGCGCGCCCAGCGCTTCTTCCAGGTCTATGCCCCCGCCTTCTACAACGCCGACATTCAGGTGCGTGAAGGGTGGCGCTGGCTGGCCGCGCTGCAAGGCGCCCTCCTGCGCCAACCGCTGCGCTGGCAGACCTATGAGCAGATAAGCCATGACTGCGCCACCAGCCATCCGCTGCTGGCCACCATGCAGGAAGCGGCCCCCAACGCCGGATTGCGGATCCGTGGCATGAAGCTGGCCCGTGAACCGCACCGCTACAGCGGCCGTACCTCCATGCTGGCGGATCAGAACGTCAGCGAACCCAGAGTGGCACAGGATCCAGATTCCCCCTTCAGCTTCTCCATGGAAGGCTATGCCGGTGCCCGTCAGCCGATGCAACAGGTGCCGTTCGCCTGGGCGCCGGGGTGGAACTCGCCCTCTGCCTGGAACAAGTTCCAGAGCGAGGTAGGTGGCAACCTCCGGGCCGGCGATCCCGGTCGCCGTCTGCTGGAGCCGGGCGACGACACCCTGGATTGGTTTGATACCGTTCCTGCCCCCTTCACCGCCCAGGAAGCCCTGCAGGTGGTCAACTATGACCAGCTGTTTGGCGGCGAGGAGCTCTCCGCCAGAAGCCCCGTCATACAGGCACGCATGAACGAACCCGAGCTGGTGCTGAACCCGGCCGATGCGGCTCGCCTTGCCCTCAAGGCGGGCAACCAGGTGAGCTTCTCCTGGGGTGGCAACCACTGGCGTCTGAAGCTGCGACTGAGCCATGCCCTGGCTCAGGGCCTGCTGGGACTGCCCCTTGGAGTGAACGGTCTGCCGACCGCACTGCAACAGGCCTATATCAACAACCTGCAGGAGGCCATCGCATGAGTGATTCCCTGATCGACCTGTTGCTGGAGGTTGGCAAGGCATTGATAGTGCTGGTGGGTATAGTGGGGGCTGGCGCCTTCATGAGCTTCATCGAGCGCCGCCTGCTGGCCCTGTGGCAGGACAGATACGGCCCCAATCGAGTGGGCCCGTTCGGCCTGCTGCAACTGGCAGCCGACATGATCAAGATGTTCTTCAAGGAAGACTGGATCCCGCCGTTCGCCGATCGCCGGATCTTCATCCTGGCTCCCATCATCGCCTTCACCGCCTTTATTCTGGCGTTTGCGGTGGTACCCATCACCCCCACCTGGGGCGTGGCGGATCTCAACGTGGGGCTGCTCTACATCCTGGCTATCGCGGGGCTCGCTGTCTATGCCGTGCTGTTCGCCGGCTGGTCGAGCAACAACAAGTACTCATTGCTCGGCAGCCTGCGCGCCTCGGCCCAGACCCTCTCCTATGAAGTGTTCCTGGGGCTCTCCCTGATGGGGATAGTGATCCAGACCGGCAGCTTCAACCTGAGAGACATAGTCGAGGCCCAGGCCGGCTTGTGGAACGTGGTGCCCCAGATACTGGGCTTCATCACCTTCCTGTTTGCCGGTGTCGCCGTCACCCACCGTCACCCGTTTGACCAGCCGGAGGCCGAGCAGGAGCTCGCCGACGGTTATCACATCGAGTACGCGGGCATGAAATGGGGTCTCTTCTTCGTGGGCGAATACATCGGCATAGTGCTGATCTCCTCGCTCATAGTGACCCTGTTCTTCGGCGGCTGGCATGGCCCCTGGTTACCCCCTTTCATCTGGTTTGCCCTGAAGACCGCCTGTTTCATGGTGTTCTTCATCCTGCTGCGGGCTTCCTTGCCAAGGCCGCGCTTTGACCAGGTGATGTCGTTTGGCTGGAAAGTCTGCTTGCCGTTGACCCTTGTCAATATGCTGATCACCGGCGCTGTGGTGCTGATAAATGTGCAGTGAGGCACGACTATGAAAATCATTAACATCATCAAGGGTGTCGGCACCCAGTTACGTAGCCTGGGCATGGTGTTCTCCCATGCCTGGCGTCCCCGCGAGACCCTGAGCTATCCGGAGGAATCCGTCTATAGCACGCCCCGCTACCGTGGTCGTATCGTACTGACCCGTGATCCTGACGGTGACGAGCGCTGCGTGGCGTGCAACCTGTGCGCCGTGGCCTGCCCGGTCGGTTGCATCTCGCTGCAAAAAGCCGAACGCGACGATGGCCGCTGGTATCCCGAGTTCTTTCGCATCAACTTCTCCCGCTGCATCTTCTGCGGCTTGTGCGAAGAAGCCTGCCCCACTACCGCCATCCAGCTGACGCCGGATTTCGAAATGGGGGAATACCGCCGCCAGGATCTGGTGTACGAGAAAGAAGATCTGCTGATCAGCGGGCCCGGCAAATACCCGGACTACAACTTCTATCGCATGAGCGGGATGGCCATCGACGGCAAGCCGAAAGGGGATGCCGAGCACGAAGCCAAACCCATCGATGTCAAAAGCCTGCTGCCCTGAGGAGTCAATCATGGAACTGGCATTTTATGCCGCGGCCCTGGTCGCCGTTTACAGCACGCTGCGGGTGATCAGCACCAGCAATCCCATGCATGCGCTGCTCAATCTCATCATTTCGATCATCGCCGTGGCCATGATCTTCTTCTGCCTGGGGGCCTCTTTCGCGGGCGCCCTGCAGGTGATCGTCTATGCGGGCGCCATCATGGTGCTGTTCGTGTTCGTGGTGATGATGCTGAACCTGGGGTCGTCCCAGGCCCAGGAGAAGAAGTGGCTCACCCCCATGACCTGGGGCGGCCCCGCCCTGCTCTCTCTCATCCTGCTCGGCTTTCTGGCCTACGGCATCCTGGGCGTGACCGGTGGTCAGCTTGGTCTGAGTGACGTCAGTGCGAAAGAGGTGGGCATAGCCCTGTTCGGCCCCTATGTGCTGGCAGTGGAGCTGGCCTCCATCCTGCTGCTGGCGGGTCTGGTGACCGCCTACCATCTGGGTCGTGAAGACAAGAGCGGCGAGGTGCTTTCTGTCCCCCGCGCCTCATCACGCTCGTCACAAGAAGGAGGACCGCTATGAATGGCATTCCAATGGAACACGGCCTTCTGCTGGCTGCGATCCTGTTCTGCATCGGGTTATGCGGTCTGCTGATCCGCCGTAACTTGCTGTTTATTCTCATGAGTATCGAGATCATGATGAATGCCTCGGCGCTGGCGTTCGTGGTGGCAGGCAGCCGCTGGGCCCAGGCCGATGGCCAGATCATGTACATACTGGTGATTTCTCTGGCGGCAGCGGAGGCCAGTATCGGCCTCGCCCTGTTACTGCTGCTCTATCGTCGTTACCACACCCTCAACGTGGACACTGTGAGCGAGATGCGCGGATGAGCCTCTTATACCTGACGTTTCTATTTCCGCTGCTGGGATGGCTGGTGCTGGCCTTCTCCATCGGCCGTTTCGGCGAGCGCACCTCGGCCCTGATCGGGGTTGGCAGCATAGGGTTGTCGGCCCTCACCACCCTGTGGGTCGGCGTCGATTTCCTCACTGCCATGCCGGTCGGCGGCGTCTATACCCAGACCCTGTGGCAATGGATGGCGGTGGGCAACTTCAGTCCCAGCTTCCGCCTCGCACTGGACGGCCTGTCGCTGACCATGCTGGGGGTAGTGACAGGGGTGGGTTTCTTCATCCACCTGTTCGCCTCCTGGTACATGCGCGGGGAAGAGGGCTATTCCCGCTTCTTCACCTATACCAACCTCTTCATCGCCAGCATGGTGTTTCTGGTGCTGGCCGATGACCTGCTGTTCGTTTACCTCGGCTGGGAAGGGGTGGGGCTGTGCAGCTACCTGTTGATCGGCTTCTACTACCGCAACCCGGCCAACGGGGCTGCCGCCCTCAAGGCGTTCGTGGTGACCCGGGTCGGCGACGTCTTCCTCGCCATCGGCCTCTTCATCCTTTACCGGGAGCTGGGCACCCTCAACATCCACGAGCTGCTGGTACGCGCCCCCGTCATGTTTGCCGAGGGCTCCCCTGCCCTCTCCCTGGCCTGCCTGATGTTGCTGGGCGGTGCGGTCGGCAAATCTGCCCAGCTGCCGCTGCAAACCTGGCTGGCGGATGCCATGGCGGGCCCGACCCCGGTCTCGGCCCTCATCCACGCCGCCACCATGGTGACCGCCGGTGTCTACCTGATTGCCCGCACCCACGGCCTCTTCCTGCTGGCCCCCGAGATCCTGCATCTGGTGGCGCTGGTCGGTGCCATTACTCTGGTGTTGGCCGGTTTCGCAGCTCTGGTGCAGACCGACATCAAGCGGATCCTCGCCTACTCCACCATGAGCCAGATTGGTTACATGTTTCTGGCCCTCGGGGTCGGTGCCTGGGAAGGGGCCATTTTCCATCTGATGACCCACGCCTTCTTCAAGGCGCTCTTGTTCCTCTCCGCCGGTGCCGTCATCGTCGCCTGCCACCACGAGCAGAACATCTTCAAGATGGGCGGCCTGCGCAAAAGCTTGCCGCTGGTCTATGCCTGCTTCCTGGTGGGGGGCTCGGCGTTGGCTGCATTGCCGCTGGTGACCGCCGGTTTCTACAGTAAAGACGCCATCCTGTGGCAGGTGCAGGCATCCGGCCAGACAACCCTGTTGTGGGCAGGTCTGGTGGGCGCCTTCCTGACCTCGCTCTATACCTTCCGCCTCATTTTCATCGCCTTCCACGGCAAGGTGCAGACGCAAGCCCATGCCGGTCACGGTCTGGCCCACCAGCTGCCGCTGCTGGTGTTGCTGGTGCTCTCCACAGGTATTGGGGCCCTGATAATGCCGCCACTGGCCGGAGTACTGCCAGCCGGGCCGGGAGACAATATCGAAGCGGGTCGCCATACCCTGGAGATCGTCTCAGGCATTGTTGCCATCGCGGGCATTGCCCTGGCGGCCTTCCTGTTCCTCGGCGAACGACGGCTGGCAAACAAGATTGCATCCAGCGCGCCGGGCCGTCTGCTCAGCACCCTCTGGTTCAATGCCTGGGGCTTTGACTGGTTGTATGAACGGCTGTGGGTCAAACCCTATCTGCTGGGGACCCGACTGCTTGGCAAGGACCCGCTGGACTGGATGATGAACCTGCCCGCCTGGCTGGCACAACGCGGCCACCAGCTGTTGGTCTGGACCGTTTCCGGCAAGTTGCGCTGGTATGCCGCCTCCATGGGGATGGGGGCCACCCTGATCCTGGCTCTGTTGCTGCTTGGCTGACCCCATGCGGCCCCTGAACGCGGACTAGTACCATTACTCGCACATAAACGAGAGCTGATATCGTGACCTTACTCTGGATCTTGTTAATTCCTTTCATCGGCGGTCTGCTCTGTTGGCAGATGGAGCGCCTTGGTGAGCAATTCGTACGCTGGGTTGCCCTGTTGTCGATGAGCGCCTGCCTGTTGCTCTCCTGCGCCATCTGGTGGAGCGGTGACTTCACCCTGATCAACCAGACCGGCGTGCCCGTCTGGGCCGCCGAGCTGCAACTGCCCTGGATCCCCCGCTTTGGCATCTCCTTGCACCTGGCGGTGGATGGCCTCTCCCTGTTGATGGTGATGCTCACCTGCTTTATCGGGGTGCTGGCCATCCTCTGCTCCTGGAAGGAGATAGTGCAGCGCATCGGCTTCTTCCACCTCAACCTGCTCTGGATCCTGGGGGGCGTGCTCGGTGTCTTCATGGCCGTGGACCTGTTCCTGTTCTTCTTCTTCTGGGAGATGATGCTGGTTCCCATGTACTTCCTGATCGCGCTGTGGGGCCATTCGGTCACCGATGGCAAGTCACGGATCAACGCCGCCACCAAGTTCTTCATCTACACCCAGGTCAGCGGCCTCATCATGCTGGTCGCCATCCTGGGGCTGGTGCTGACCCACCATGCCGCCACCGGCGTCTTCACCTTTAACTACGAGGATCTGCTCCACACCCCCATGAGCACGGGTGTCCAGTGGCTGCTGATGCTGGGCTTCTTCATCGCCTTCGCGGTCAAGATGCCGCTGGTGCCGCTGCACGGCTGGCTGCCGGATGCCCACAGTCAAGCGCCGACCGCAGGCTCGGTTGACCTGGCAGGCATCTTGCTCAAAACCGCTGCCTATGGCCTGCTGCGTTTTGCCCTGCCCCTGTTTCCGGAGGCCTCTGCCGAATTTGCCCCCTACGCCATGGCGCTGGGTCTCATTGGCATCATCTACGGCGCTCTGGTGGCCTTTGCCCAGACCGACATCAAGCGGCTGGTGGCCTACACCAGCATCTCCCACATGGGCTTTGTGATGATCGCCATCTACTCGGGCAGCGAACTGGCATTGCAAGGGGCCGTGGTGCAGATGATTGCTCACGGGCTCTCTGCCGCTGGCCTCTTCATCCTGTGTGGTCAGCTCTACGAGCGGCTGCATACCCGGGATTTGCGCCTGATGGGTGGCCTCTGGGGCCGACTGCGTTACCTGCCCGGCGTCATGCTGTTCTTCTCGGTGGCTTCCCTTGGCATGCCGGGTACCGGCAACTTCGTCGGCGAGTTCCTTATCCTGATCGGCAGTTTCCAGGTCGCCCCCGTCATCACTGTCATCGCCACCTTCGGGCTGGTGCTGGCGTCCGTCTACTCCCTCATCATGCTGCAACGGGCCTGCTTCGGTACGCCCAAAGAGACCACCATGCTCAAGGGGCTGGATCGCCGCGAACTGGTGATGATGATGACCATAGCCGGCCTGCTGGTGCTGCTCGGTGTCTATCCCCAGCCCATACTCGATACCGCTGGCAGCAGCCTGATGAGCGTGCTGCACTGGTACGCACTGCCATCCGCAGGAGCCTTGCAATGACATCTTCCTCTCAACGGCCCACCCTGTTGCCTTTCTTGCACACGACAGGAGCACTGCAATGACCTTCACCGCTTCTCAACTGCTGGCGCTCTTGCCCCTGCTGCTGACCACGGGGACCATGGTGGCCCTGATGCTGGCCATCGCCTGGCGGCGCTGTGACGACACCGCCTTCATCGTCACCATCACTGGCCTGAACCTGACACTCTTCTCCCTGCCCATCGTCATGGCACAAGGTGATCAGGGGATCACTCCCCTGCTGCAGATCGATGGCTACGCCATCTTTTACATGGGGCTGGTGCTGGTCGGCGCGCTTGCAACCTGTACCTTCGGTCGCTCCTGGCTCAAGGGCTATCCGGACAACCGGGAAGAGTTCTACCTGCTGCTGGTGATCGCCACCATAGGCGGGCTTGTGCTGGCAGGCTCCCGTCATCTGGCGTCGCTGTTCATCGGGATCGAGATGCTGACCCTGCCCATGTTCGGTCTGGTGGGTTACGCCTACCGCGAGCGCCATTCGCTGGAGGCCAGCATCAAGTACATGGTGCTCTCCGCCGCCGCCACCGCCTTTTTGCTGTTTGGCATGGCCTTGCTCTATGCCCAGGCAGGCAGCCTGAGCTTCAGTGATCTGGGGCTGACCCTGGCACAGAGCCCGGCCCATCATCCACTGCTGATGGGCGGTCTCGGGTTGATGCTGGTCGGCTTTGGTTTCAAGCTGTCGCTCGCCCCCTTCCACCTCTGGACACCCGACGTCTATGAAGGCGCACCGGCGCCGGTGGCAACTTTCCTCGCCACCGTCAGCAAGATAGCCGTGTTCTGCGTGCTGCTGCGATTCTATCTGGCGGTACCGGCGGCGGCGGATCCCATGATCCACTGGTTGCTGGCAGCCATGGCAGTTATCTCCATCGTCATCGGCAACCTGCTGGCGCTGCTACAAACCAACATCAAGCGGATGATGGGGTACTCCTCCATTGCCCATTTTGGTTATCTGCTGGCAGTGGTGGTGGCGAGCCGCCTCGGCCAGATACCGGTGGAGGCCGCCGGTGTCTATCTGTTGATGTACCTGTTCACCAGCCTGGGTGCCTTCGGCGTCATCAGCATGATGTCCAGCCCGTATCGCGGCAAGGATGCGGACTCCCTGCACAGCTATCGCGGCCTGTTCTGGCACCGTCCTTACCTGACCGCTGTGCTGACAGTGATGATGCTCTCCCTGGCCGGTATTCCCATGACATTGGGCTTTATCGGCAAGTTCTATCTTATTGGCGTAACGGTCGAAGCCCGGCTGTGGTGGCTCTCTGGCGCCATAGTGCTCGGCAGCGCCCTGGGGCTCTACTACTACTTGAGGGTCATGGTGACGCTCTATATGCGCGAACCCGGCATGCAGATGCGTGACGCCAGGGGCGACTGGGCCCTCTCCTCGGGCGGGCTGGTGGTACTGCTCTCCGCCATCATGGTGGTGGCCATGGGCATCTATCCCCAACCGGTCATCAGCCTGGTGCAGGGCTTGCAGAACGTGGTCTTGCGCTAACCCGCCCTGATAGCCAATGCCCCTTCTGTCAGGCACCATGGCCATCTTCCAGATGTGAAAAAATCCGAAACCAGCTTGGCTGGTTTCGGATTTATGTGATTGTCAGCAGACGAAGCCAACAGATTCAGAATAGGACTTTAGTCGACACATGCCATTAATGTGTTTATTAAGATCCTTTATATTCATGACAAGAATCTATTTTTTCAACGTAAAGTTATAGTTCCCCTCGCCATTATAAGAATACACTTTAAACCGATAATAACCACTACTTGCAACATAGTTAATCGCTTCATTCGAGGTGACGCTGGTGGATGTTGCCACAGATATCCAGGTACTGTTCTGCCATTTGTCCAGTGACAAATCGAAGTCAGCATTGCCGGGACCGGTCAACACACCATACAGGGTTCCACCATCATATTGAAACCAGCTGCCATTCGGAATGATATGACTAACGCCTTTCCCACTCAGATAACCTGAGTAATTTTCTTGATTTGAATTACCATCACCACCGATGTCGAATGTCATTCGACTTGAGACAGCGCTAATATTCGTCAGCTCCAACCCTGAATCAGCACCACTCCACCAGCGTGAGTTGGTTCCTCGACTGGACAGCGCATTGGGTTGAGTATCACCAAACGTGTCTTTCCCAGAAGCATGATACATATCATAAGCATCACCAAGATTAATATTTTTCTCTGGGTCACGATTCCCGTCCGCATGTTCCATCTGAACATATGGATACCACTCATTATTATTGGAGCCATCAGGATCAACATGCCATACAATAAGACCTTGCCCTGGCATATACTGATTTTGCCCGGTCTGAGTTCTTGTCTCTATATAAAAAGCTTCACCGGCTTTATTCGGGTTGGACCAGCGGTATAGTGTGTTGCTGTTAGCCTGGTGACTCAATAGACCTGAAGGTGCATTGCTATTAACCGCAGGATTGAGCTCAGTGATCGTTTCCCAGCCACTCAGTGAGCGAAAGTAGCCATTGGGTGGAACTGGTTTTTTATGTCTGTTACCGGTTACACCGCCATATCCCATAATACAGTGCGAGCCAGCGGATCCTCCTGAACTGCCATCGTAATCGTAAAGATCAGGCCAGCCGAACAACAGGTGTCCTGACTCGTGGATGAAGGTCCCGATAGATAAATTGCTATCCATGTTGGAGATCTGGTATTTGGATGCACAGACTCCATCGGCACACCAGCGATTCAAGCCACCTTGATGAGGCCATAGGCCCTGAGCCCAGCCACCACCCGTCTTGCCAGAATAGAACACATTCAAACCACGAATATTGCCGTTACTATCTTTCGAGATGGTCGAAAAGTCGAAGCCTTCGGTATATTCAAGCCAATCCAGCGCTTCGACGATCAACTCTCTTGCTCTGGCACCATAGGTTATCGTGGGGTCTGTGTAGTAGGACTTATATTTCTTGGCCGTATAATATCCAACCACAGTATTGGTATAGTCCAATTTATTACCAGACACGGCACGAAAATAGTCCCTGATTGATTGTGCATTTCCATGGCCTGTGTAACCGATTTGGTTGGTGTAGTTGATGACCTCACTGGGTGGAATAGAACTGGATTCATCAGGAAATTGAATCAATATGGTCAACCCTCGAACATTACCTGTTACATTGGCATATTGATTGGCAAAACCACTGGTTTTGGGTGATTGGGCTTGATATTGTAAAACTTGTAATTGCTTGGCGTTACGTTGCACGATAGAACGCTTGGCATGTTGAGGAATATCAGTGTCCTTCTGTATGGACCTGGTGCTAATACCATTCGATTCGGTAACCAGAATTCCGGTCGACTCAAACATCTCTTCATTTTCTGAAAGCTTGGCATAAGCGTAACCTTTCAGGGTATTGTCATAGATAACCGGATAGCCATCTTTAGTTCGTTGATCTGCGTAAAGAGTTGAGCCATTGAGGATCAACTCAAGTGTCGAACCATCCGGCTGCGTAACCGTATGATGATAGTTGACGTAAGGTACTGCGGCTTCCGTTTGAACAGCGAACATGACTGACCCTATGATGGTTAAAATATTTAACCATACTGCTCTTCCATTTTTCATTTTATCTTCCTTGTGAGTCCCGTGCAGAATAAGTCTTATATCCAGTTCACCAAGGGATCAAATTTTATTTTCAAACTGGGATGTGTGTAACCATTCACCGACGTGAATTCAAACAAAATCATGTCATTTTTGTGGTTATATCCCAGATCAGAGAAGCGCCCCGCTATTCCCATGACATTGCACTTATTCGGGACTTTGCCACTCCCCCAGCCGGTGGCAGTGCCGTTCAGCGTATGCCCTATGTCTGTACCTGAACGCAATGCTGGATAAACAGCAGGCCAGCTCACTGGGTCATACCCGCCAGCCAATAAACAAAGAGGGAGGCACAATGCCTCCCTCTTGTTATTCACACCTGTCACAAAACGGGCCAAGGATTGGATCCCCTGAACACATTGCCCAAAACCCGTTTTGCCTGCAAAGGCTGGCGAGTCAGGTCATGCCGCTTCTGCCAGCTCTTCCTCTTTTTTCTGGTACGCCTGGGGCGTGAGTCCCAGCAGCTCCTGTACGGTCGATGCTACCGTGATGGAAGAGATGGTACCCACCAGAACGCCGGTAAACAGCGTGAAGGCGAAGCCGAACAAGGCATCCCCTCCGAACAGCAGCAGGGCTCCCACAGTAAAGAGGGTGGTCCCCGAGGTGATCATGGTGCGGCTGAAGGTCGCCTTGATCGCCACATCCGAGCACTCGTAGATGGAGAGTTTGGTGCGTGAGCTCAAGATGTCCCGCAGCCGGTCCGAGATGACGATGCTGTCGTTGAGCGAGTAACCGATCACCGCCATCAGGCCTGCGATCACGTTGAGGTCAAACTCGATGTGGAACAGCGCCAGCAGCCCTATCGCCACCAGACCATCGTGCAGCACAGAGATCAGGATGCCGATGGCCTGGCGCCACTCGAACCGTACCGCCAGATAGGCGGAGATGGCCAGTGAGGCCACCAGCACCGCCAGCATACCCTGCTGGAACAGCTCGGCGCCCACCTGGGGGCCGACTATGGTGGTGCGCAGCAGCTCCACCGGCAAGTTGAGCTGTTGACCCAGCATGACCGCCAGCTCCTCGGCCGGCCAGGGCAGCTCGTGGGGCGGCAGCTTGATGAGCCACTCTCCCGGAATGCCGGCGCCATTGAGTTCGATGGCCCCTGCCAGCGGCGCGCTCAACAGGGCGTTGAGTTCATGGGCCTCTTTCAATGTCTGGATACGAAACTCCAGCAAGATACCGCCGGTGAAGTCGAGCCCGAGCTCCAGGCCGTTGATGGCCAGCACGGCTATGCTCGCCACTGTCAGCAGCACGGAAATCCACAATCCAATGTAACGCCAGCGGGTCAGGCCCATGGCAACGATCATTCTCAACATAATTTTATCCTCGACAACAGCTGACTCGGGCTTCCCAACCGGAAGCGCGTGACGCAGGCGCGGAGCAGGCTCGAACGCGCGGCGCTATGGCACAGAGTAAATGCAGGGGGCACGGTCACACCCTCAGCAGCTTGGCGCTGCTCTTGCCCCACAAGGGGTTGATGATGGCGCGAGTACCCCAGATACCGGTCACCATGCTGGAGATGAGGCCCAGGATCAGGGTGATGGAGAAGCCCTGCAGCGGGCCAGAGCCGATGGAGTAGAGCACAACGGCACAGATCAGCGTGGTGATGTTGGCATCGAAAATGGTGCGAAACGCCGAGCGATAGCCAAAGTCGATGGCATTGGCAAGGCTGCCCCCTTCACGCAGGCGGTCCTTGATCCGCTCAAAGATCAGCACGTGGGTATCCACCGCCATGCCGACCGTGAGCACCAGACCGGCGATCCCCGGCAGGGTCAGTACGGCCCCCGGCAGCACGGCCAGCATGCCCACCTGCATCAGCAGGTTGGCGATGAGCGCCGTGATGGCAACCCAGCCAAACTTGCGATACCAGGCCATCATGAACAGCATCATGCCCGCCATGCCGAACGCCAGCGCGGTGAAGCCAGCCTCGATATTTTGCAGCCCCAGGGTCGGCCCGATTGAGCGCTCCTCCAGGATCTTCAGCGGCGCTGTGAGGGCACCAGCCCGCAGCAGCATCGCCAGCTCCTGAGCTTCGGGTACGCTGGCAAGGCCTGTGATGCGGAACTGGTTGCCAAGGGCTGTCTGTATGGTGGCGACGTTGATCACTTCGCTCTGGGCACGCAGCTTGCCCTGGGCATTGGTCTTGTATTCGGTGAAGACGGTGGCCATGGCGCTGCCCACATGCTGGCGGCTGAACTGGTTCATCTTGCTGCCACCCAGGGTGTCGAGCACTATGCTCACCTGGGGTTGTCCCATCTCTCCCATACCTGCCCGCGCATCGACTATGTGCTCACCGGTCAGTACCGGCTTGCGCGCCATGCCGACCGCCTGACCGTTGCGATCCGCCATGAAGAAGCGGCTCTCCGGCTGGGCCTGATAGAAGGCGAGTGACGCCGTGGCGCCTATCACTTCCTTGGCTTGCTTGGGATTGTGTACCCCTGGCAGCTCGATGCGAATGCCATCCTGGCCCTGACGCTGGACCGAGGCTTCGACGATGCCGAGCTCGTTGATCCGTTTTTTGAGGATCGACAGGTTCTGGGTCACGGCGTTATTGGCCAAGAGGGTGCGCTCGGCCTCGCTCATCACCAGTCGCAGCTCGTTGCCGCTGCGATTGAGGGTCCACTGATCCTGTCGGGTACCGGCAGAATCCTTGATGATGTTGAGCCAGGGAGCCTGATCGGCCACCTCGGGCAGTATGACCCGCACCTCACCCTCGCTCACCCGGGCCACGTTGGCACCCCGCAGGCGCGCTTCACGGAACTGGCTGCGCAGCATGTCCACCAGGTTTCTGGTCTGGTTGTCCACCACGAAGCTGAGATCGACCCCGATCAGCAGCTGGGAGCCGCCACGCAAGTCCAGCCCGAGCTTGATGGGAGCCGCACCGAGCTGGCTGATCCAAGTCGGGGCATTGGAGTAGAACTCCAGGGTCAGGGCGGCGCTGTCATAGCCTTGCTGCTCCAGCAGCTGTTTGGCCCTTTGCTGTTCAGACTGGCTGCCGAACACCAGTTCGACCCGCTCTTTTTGTTGTACCTGTTTGACCGGTGCTATCTGGTTGTCGGCCAGCAGGGTGCGCTGCGCTTCTGTCAGGCTGGTCTGGCCATGCAGGCCAAGTGAGGGCTGCTCACCGAAGAAGGTTGGCAGGGAGTAAAACGCGAAAGTGAACAGCATGAGCAGCAGCAGGGCGTACTGCCACTTGCTCATGCGGTTCAGGGTGATACGACTCTTTTTTCTCATGGCAAAAGCCTCTGTCAGGAGAAGGCGGCGGGCACGCACACCAAAAAGGTGAACGGCACGCAAGAAAATACAAATGAGACAGTGAGCCTGTTCACGCGCGGTGAGCAGGCTTTACGGGAGGCGATGAGGCTGTGCAGTAAGACCGGACCCCATCGGGATCAGGCGAGATAGCTCTGGGAGAAGCGGTATTGCAGGTGTTGGCGTTGCAACCTGTGCCGATGAATGGTGGCAAAGCGGTCGCGGAAACTGTTTTTGGGGGAGTAGAGGACGGCGTAGAACAGCAGGCCGCACAGCAGCAACAGGATCGCCTGCTGCGACCAGCTCATGATCAGCTCGTAAACGACGCTGCCGGGCTGACTATCGCTACGCAGGGAGTGCTCGAGACGCAACAGGTGATTCTGGTGGGAGCCGACAAATTTGACGATGCCGTCATCGCTGTCACTGGCACTGTGGAGCGCCCGCGAGCTGTCTGACGGCTCGCGTGTGCCGGCATCATTCATCACCTGAGCGTGCTGGGAGGCAGACGAATGAGCGGATACCTCGAGCCCCTCCACCGAGACGGTAGAGAGCAACAGAGTGAGCGAGATGAGCAGTGTCATCAGCGCCAGTTTCACTTTGTCCAGCAGGCTCAAAAAGTTAATTCCCAAATTATAGAAAGGGCAAACTACCACAGAGGCCCGCCAAGGACAAGGCGGCAAGGCGCATCACCTCGCCGCGCTGACCTTGCAATGCCCCCCTGCGCTTACCCCTCGGACATCTTTCTAAAGTCCCGGGCATAGTCCTTGAGCAGGGAGTAAAGATGGGCGCGCTGGGAGATATCCAGCGACTGGCTCAAGGCGCTCAGCCAGTTGACGGTACGCTGGCGGGATTGATCCGTGTAGCCGGTGAAACGGCCATCCATGAGCCCATCCCCCTGCTGCAACAGGGCGGTGAGCTGGGCACCGAAGTCCGGGCTCTGGCGCTGCTTCATCAACCGGGCCAGCTCCTTGGTCCAGGCGGTCTGGAACTCCAGCCAGGGGGCTTGCAGCTCATACTGCCACTCCACCCACTGCGCCACCAAAGGCACCTGCGCCGGTTTCACTTCGCCAATCCAGAACACGAGTCGCTCGTTCATCTTGTCGGTGAACTCCTTGAGCATCTCGGCCTTGGGCTTGCGGGCAAAGTCCTGCTCCCGCTCGGCCTGACGGGTGAGCCTGTCCTTCATGAACATGGCCACCTGATCTTCGGTCAGGGTGCGGGCCAGCCGAACGGCACGGGGAACCGTGTTCTCCAGGGTGCGGGTCAGGCTCTGCTGGGCCGCATCCAGATGGCGGGAAACCTGCGCCGGGCTCATGGGGCTCGCGACCGCCTTGGCCAGGGCATCGAGATCATCGGCATAACGGGGCACCTCGTGCTGACGGTGCCAGGCCATCAGCCCTTTTACCTCATGATCCAGCAAGCGCTTCTGGCTAGAGTCCAGCGAGAAGTAGTCATCCAGCTGCCAGACGATGGCCACGTCCAGCCAGTAATAGACAACGCGGGTGGAACAGCCCACCAGCAGCAGGCAGAGCAACAACAGACTCCAGCTGCGGGGCTGACGCCAGGAAAAGGTGGTCATCATGCACTACTCCAAACGTTGACGATTCATGTCGATCAGGGCCTGATAATCAGGCTCGGCTTGTTGCTCGGCCATCAGCAGGGCCCACAGCAGGCCAATGTAATCGACCCAGGGCAGGAAGGCCTGACTCTGAAAGCCCTTTGCTCCCAGCGTCCTCCCTGCCCGCTCAAGATAGCGCTGTTCCAGTGCCGCTCGCCGCTCGTCATCCCAGCCGTGGGTGCGCTGTATGCTGGCGACCTCGAAACCGGGGTGACCGGCGGCGCCATACTCCCAGTCGATGACCCAGGGGCGCGACCCCAACAAATTAGCCGGATTGAGATCGTGATGGCAAGGGAGCCAGCAGTCGTCAGGCTCGCGGCTGGCAAGCAGCGCACGCTCCAGCGCAGGCAACCACTCAGGGATCCGGGCCAGGCGGCCGCGATAACCGGCGGCATGAGCCCGCACCGCCATCACGACGGCAGGCACCGGCAACTGGTGCAGTCGCACCAGCACCTCAGCCAGTAGACCGGGCTGCTCGGCCAGGGGGGGTGGCGCCTCGGCCCAGTTTGGCTCGTCGCACCAGTCCAGCAACATCAAACCGCTGGCAGGATCGCTGTGGTGGCAGGGCAGCGCCAGCCCTTGTTCAATGGCGCCCTGATAGAGCTGCCACTCTGTGGCTCTGTCGATGCCGAGCCGATAGGGGTCGGGGTGACCAAGCCGCAAAAAATGACTGCGCCCCGAGGGGAGGCGCAGTCGATAGTTGCAGTTGGTCAGGCCACTGGCCAGAGATTCCAGCCGCCCCGAGCACCAGGGAACTGGCAGGCTGGCCAGCAGCTCGAGCTCTGCCAGATCACCAGCCAAAGGTGGATTTCTTCGCCTGTTTTCGGATCTCTTTCTGGTCGGCCCACAGCAGTTCGCCGTTTTGCAGATCCATCAGGTTCATGGTCATCTGGTAGTAGACGTCCTTCACCTTGCCGTTGTCCTTGACGATGCTGCTGAGGTTGCCATAGACCATGTAGCGGGCACCGGTCTGCTTGCCCAGACGTACCATGGAGGCAGGATCCACCATGCCGCTGCTCTGCTGGTATTCGAGCTGCTGCTTGACCGCGGCCACCTTGCTCATGTCGACGAAGCGGAACTTGCCAACGCGCAGCAACTTGGTGCGGATGGTATCCGTGATGGCTTCTGTATCGATGTGCTCCGAGGTCTTGTTGCGGATGGAGTCCATGAACATAACGGGACGACCACCTGCAGTGATCTCGCTGGTCGCCGGTGAAGCGAGCATGGAATCCGCCATCTTGTCGGCAATGGCCTGCAGATCCGATGAGCCGTAATCCACGGTCACCGTCTCGGTTTCGGTGGGGTCGCCATAGCTGACGGTGGTACTGGAACAGCCGCCAAGCAGCAGGGCGCCGCTCAATATCAGCAGGGCATGATTCATTTTCATCAGTTGGATTCCTCAATCACTTCGCGTACATAAATCCGGTATCCCTGCGCGGCCGGGCTCGGCGCCAGAGCAGACAGGGTGCGGCTCTGATAGCCGTGGAGCTTGATGGGTGTCCAGCCGCGACCATCACTGGCCACTTCCTGCCCCGCCTCATCATACCAATAGAACATATATTGCAGCTTGTTGTCGCCACGCTGGGTACTGGCAGCGGCCACATTGACCTGCAGCAGGCCGTTTTGCTCGCGCCGGCTCAGCTCGGTCAGGGTCACATTGACGTTCTGATGCTGCTCCTGCACAGGCGCCGCGCCCGCAGCGCCATAGAGCGCCACGCCGGATGTATTGGTGGCGCAGCCTGCCAGCAGCATAACCAACCCCAAGGCCAACCCGTATGCTTTCATCTTGATCTCCTTAGCCGGCGGCCACAGGGGCCCAGCCGATCAGTCATGGGTGTCATTGTCGTTTGAGTGGGTGCCTAGAGCGGCATCACCCGGGTAGTCAGGCCTGCGCCGAGCCGTTGCACCCACACCAGGGTGGTGCGTCCGCCATGTATGGTGAGCGGCAACTGGCGCATGGCACTCCCCGCCCCCAGAGTGAGTTGCACGTCACCGGCCGGCAGCATGCCCTGCCAGCTGGATGCCTGAGCAGGCAGCGTCAGCCAGCTGCGGGTATCGGCCCGCTCAGAAAGGGTGTTGAAGATGCCCACCAGAATATTGCCCACATCACCTCCCTCCTTGGCGGCTGTGCGCCTCAACTGCTCCTTGGCCACCAGCCGCAGCGCCTGACGGGTCAGCATGCCCGGCAGTCGCTCCTGCAGATCCTTGGCGGCCAGCGCTTCCAATCGCACCAGCTCGCTGGTCTGCTCGATTCGCTTGCCTACCGAGACCACAAGGGGACCAGTCTGGCTGGCTCTATTGTCGTAATAGGGGACGGCCACGGTAAAGGTACGAAAATCACCACTGGAGGTAGAAATGGGCAGCGGCAGGAACAGCTCCCGCCGCGCCGGGATCAGCCCATCTTCAAACAACACCACCAGCTGACCCTGATCCTTGGCAAGCAGCGGCGCTTTGCGGCCCACCTTTTTCTCGGTCTCTTTCAGCTCATCCGGCGAGCCACGCAGCCGTGCCAGGCGCAGCAAGGCGTCCTGCAGGCTCTGGTTGTCCGGCGCTATCTGGTAACCCCGCTGATAGTCGACCCAGGCGTCGTTGAGATCCCCGGCCGCCTCATAGAGCACGCCGGAGAAATAGAAGGTGTAGGCGTTCTGAAAACCGTTTTTCACCTTGCCGATCAGCCGATCCAGATCCGGTGCCCCGCGCGACATGAGCTGGCGCATATTGCGCTCAGTGCTGGCTTCGGCGCCTTTTTCCCAGGCCTTGCTTACCTCCCCCGCTCGCGCCTTGAGGGCCCGCTCCTGCACCTGGTTGGCACGGCGTACCTCCACCAGCGCACCGTCGGCATCCCCCCGTTGCAGGTAATTCAGCGCCAGATAGTGATGCAGCATGGTGCGCTCATAATCCGGCGTCAGGTAGGCCATGCTCTGATCGTTGGTAAGCAGGCTGCCCGCCTGACTCAGGCCCTGGCTCAGCCGATACTCGGCCTGATTGTCTTCCCACTCGAGGCGGCTGTCGGCGGCGGCAAAGGCCTGCTTGCTGCCCGCATCCTGCCCGGCCAGCCAGGCGATGCGCCCCTGCTCCAGCCGGTCCAGTACATAGGTGTCATCACCCAGGGTGGATTCACGCACCTCGGGCAGGGCCTCGGCGGCGTGTCCCAGCAGCAGCTGGTTGCGCAGGGGCACCATCTGATCGGAATAGGAGACGAACATATCCTGCCACTGGGAGGCGCAGCCCCCCAGCAGGGTGCTGGCCAGCAACAGACCGGCCAGACGGGGAAACGGACTCATCACAGGCAGAGCAGCGGCCCCAGGGATTGACCACCCACCAGATGCATATGGATGTGGTAGACCTCCTGCCCGCCGTGGCGGTTGCAGTTCATGATGAGGCGATAGCCATCCTCGGCGATACCGGCATCAACTGCCAGCTTGCGTGCCACCGTGAACATGCGGCCAAGGGCCAGCTCATGCTCGGGCTCTACATCGTTGACGGTGGGGATCAGCACGTTCGGCACTATCAGGATATGGGTCTTGGCCTTGGGTTGAATGTCCCGGAATGCAGTCACCAAATCGTCTTGATAAAGGATGTCGGCGGGGACCTCTTTACGGATGATTTTGCTGAAAATGGTTTCTTGCGCCATGGATAACTCCCTTATATGAAAAAGAAAATTCTAAACCCACCTCAAGCGGCTCCCAAAGTTGCCGTCAGGGCCGGTCAAGTGTGACACAAGCCGATATTTGACACAGCCGTTGTCCCATTCTCTTCAGTTATTGTTAAAAATACCGATAGCCGGAGGACGTCTGCCGACGTCGCTCGCCCAAGGTGATAGCAGGGTATCAAATGGACGGGGTATTCAGGCAAGGGACTTTTGCATATACAGCGGGACAATAATGAAACAATCCATGTCAGACCTCTCCATCTTGCAGAGAGTCTATTTAGGCTTTGCCATTCTGGTAGCCGTGATGGCGGCGACCTCGGTACTCACCTTTCGCAGCCAGAGCGAGCTCAATCAGGCGCTGGATCAGGTTACCCGGCAATCCATGCCGCTGGTGATCGCCAGCAGCCAGACCCAGATCAGCCTGCTCAGCGCCAACAAATGGCTCACAGACGTGTTGACCGAGCAGGATCCCAAGCAGATCCCGGCCGAAGTGGCCGAGCTGCAACAGGCCAAGGCCCAGGTCGACAAGACACTCGCCACCCTCAGCCAGCAGGCCGCGGCGCACCCGCAACTGCAGGGTGACATGGCAACACTGACCAAACTGGTCAGCGACTATCTGCAGCTGACCGGGACGCTACCCACCGAACACCAGGCCCTGCTCACCCGTCTGCACAAGGTGAACCAGGCCAAGGGACAGTTTCAGGTCAGTCTGCCCCAGTTCAAGAAAAACCTCGGCGACATGATGATCACCATCGACGACAGCTTCATCAAGATGCTGTCCGAGACCTTGACCACCAAGCTCTCCGCCATCGAGCTCTCCACCATGGATGCGCTCAACCAGAGCATCCCCGCCCCCATAGAGGCGGCGCTCAAACGCAACAAGATGCAGATAGAGGGCTTCAACAGCACCATCAAGGATCTGCAGGGGGAGCTCAAGGATTTCGACAACAACATGGGGCACTACGTCCATGGGTTCGTGCGCGACACCACTTCCAGTGAAGGGGTGCTTGCCCAATACCTGGCGTTGATGAAGCAGCAGCAGACCATGCGCGAGCAGAGCAAGCAGGCCAGCCAGCTCATCGTCAACATTCAGAGCAAACTGGAAGGGATCACCGATCAGAGCCAGCAGCTGATGAACAACAGCATTCGCGCCTCCGGCAAGGTGCAAGCCCAGAGCACCCTGACCCAGGGGCTCAGCATCGCCATCGCCATTTTCATCGCCATCCTGGTGGCCTACACACTGGGCAAAGCCATACGCCGCCCCCTCAAGGAGCTGCTGCGGGTGCTGACCGAAGTGACCCAGGGGGACATGACACAGCGCGTCGGTTTCAAGAGCCAAAATGAGTTCGGCCAGCTCGGCAGCCAGGTCAACCTGCTGATCCAGCAGATGGGGGATGTGCTCACCCAGCTCTCCCAGGCCTCAACCCAGCTCAATAGCGCCGCCCACGACAATCGCCACACCACGGAATCGGTGCGGGCGGATCTGGAAACACAGCGCCAGGAGACCGCCTCGGTCGCTGCCGCCATGACCCAGATGGAAGCCTCGGTGCGGGAAGTGGCCCAGGCCGCCAACCAGACCCTGGAGCGGGTACAGGACGTGGAGAAAGCCTCCGAGACCGGCCGCAAGGTGATGGCGGGCAACATCACCACCACCCATCAGTTGGCAGGCAAGTTGCAACAGACCGGCAAGGTGATAGGCGATGTCAGCGCCATGAGTGGCCAGATTGGCAATATCCTCGACGTCATTCGCGGTATCGCAGAGCAGACCAACCTGTTGGCCCTCAATGCCGCCATTGAGGCGGCCCGTGCCGGCGAGCAGGGCCGCGGCTTTGCCGTGGTGGCCGACGAAGTGCGCAGTCTGGCGGGGCGTACCGCCCAGTCCACCAGCGAGATCCAGACCATGATCGAGAACCTGCAACAGGGGGTCGCCAAGGCGGTGACAGTGATGCAGGAGTGCTCCCGCGAGATGGACAGCTGTGTGGATCAGAGCTCCCACGCCAATACCGCCATGGAGGAGGTGCAGGCCATAGTGGTGCTCATCAGCGACATGTCGAGCCAGATCGCCTCCGCCGCCGAGCAGCAGCAGGCGACCAGTGCCGACATCGCCACCAACCTCAACCGCATCTCGGATATTTCGGATCTCAACTATCAGGGCATTGAACGGGTAGCCGAGACCAGCCAGCAGCTGGACGCCCTGGCCGAGCAGCAGGAGAATCTGGTCAAGCGCTTCAAGCTCAGCGCCTGAGTCTCTCTCTGAAACAACAAGGCCCCGCTGTTGGCGGGGCCTTGTTTATCTGGTGGCAGCGTGGTGAGATCAGGCGTAGGCGATGGCGCCCTTGCCGACCCCTTCATAGGCCACGACCTTCACAAACTTGTCACCCACCGCTTTTTTCACTTCACGGGCTATGTAGCACGCCAGCAGCTCTATGGTGGTGTCGGTGTCGATCATCTCCACCTCGGCCACCGGCATGGCGAGCTGAAACAGCCCCTGGGGGGCAACATACTTGAATCCCAGGTGCTGCTCACCCAGTTGGGACCGGGCAACATCGCTCAAGTTCAGTTCGCTCAGGTCCACCTTGTCTTCGTCGGTGCCAAGGTAGATATCGGCCCAGCGCTCGGCCCAGTTCAGCTCGAGCTCACCGTCACGCATCCCATCCACATGGATTTCGATGGGAGAACGGTGGCCGTGGGCGATCCGCTGGCAGTTGCCATCGTGCTTCTTGAGACCGTGGCTGTAGTGATAGAAGGCGCCGTCGATCTGCTCCTGACGCAGGGTCACCGACAGATCCCGGATGTTGCCGGGCAGACGCTGTGCCAATACCGCCAGCAGGTAGCGGGTGACGGACTCTTTATCGACCTGGGGCGCCGGTATGAAGGCAAAGCCCTGAGTCGGGCAGCGCAGGTGAATGGACCCCTGGGGGCGCAGCAGATCGACCGTGCTCTCCTCCCCCTCCAGATGCGCCACATGGATCAGGGCGCACTCGGCCGGCACCAGCAGCTTGTGATCCACCTCTTCGTCGATGATCGACTTGATCAGCTTTTTCACCCGACCAAAGTCCAGCAACATGCTCATCTCGTTGAGCTCGCCACTCATCTCGACATCCACCAGCCAGCTCTCCCCCACCATGCCGCGGCGTTCGCACAGGTAGCTGGAGTCGATCACGGTCAAATCTCTTACAAATAACTTCATCAGTCAGACCTTGCTACAGAGAAAGTACAGTTTGCGATATTATGACCCGCGATCACTGACAAAGGAACTGGACTCCCCCATGAACAAATTGCTTATCAAGAATGCCACCCTGGTCAACGAAGGCCGCATCTACGCCTCTGATGTATTGATTGAAGGGGAACGGATCGCCCGGATCGCCCCCCATATCGAGGCGCCCGATGCCGTTGTGATCGATGCGGCAGGCCGCCACCTCATCCCCGGCATGATCGATGATCAAGTCCATTTCCGGGAACCTGGCCTGACCCACAAGGGGACCATCGCCAGTGAATCCCGGGCCGCCGTGGCAGGTGGCACCACCAGCTTCATGGAAATGCCCAACGTCAACCCCCAGACCACCACCCTCGACGCCCTCGAAGCCAAATACCAGATAGCCGCCAACTCCTCCGCCGCCAACTACAGCTTCTATCTCGGCGCCACCAACGACAACCTCGACGAGATCAAGCGCCTCGATCCCAAGCAGTCCTGCGGGGTCAAGGTGTTCATGGGGTCGTCCACCGGCAACATGCTGGTGGACAATCAGGAGACACTGGCGGCCATCTTCCGCGAGAGCCCGGTGATGATAGTGACTCACTGCGAGGACACCCCCTCCATCAAGGTGCTGGAAGACGAAGCCCGCGCCAAGTGGGGCGAAGATGTGCCGATGCGCGAGCACGGCCGCATTCGCAATGACGAGGCCTGTTACAAGTCCTCCAGCATGGCGGTGGGTCTGGCGAAAAAGTACGGAGCCAAGCTGCATGTGCTGCATTTGACCTCCGCCAAGGAGCTGTCGCTGTTTACCGCCAGCCACGACTTGAGCGAGCTGAAAGACAAGAACATCACCGCCGAGGTATGCGTCCACCATCTCTTCTTCAATGAGGCGGATTACGACACCCTGGGCAGTCAGATCAAGTGCAACCCGGCGGTGAAGACAGCCGCCGACCAGCACGCCCTGCTGGATGCAGTGCGCAACGACGTGCTGGACATCATTGCCACCGACCACGCCCCCCACACCTGGGAGGAGAAGCAGAACAGCTACTTCAAGGCGCCGTCCGGCATCCCCCTGGTGCAGCACTCCATGCTGGCCCTGCTGGAGCTCTACCACAACGGCGTGTTTTCACTGGAGACTATCGTCAAGAAGACATCCCACGCGGTAGCCGAGCGCTTCCAGGTGCAGGATCGCGGCTACATTCGTGAGGGCTACTTCGCAGATCTGGTGCTGCTGGATCTGGGCAAACCTTATGTGGTCAACGACAGCAACCTGCTCTACCTGTGTGGCTGGTCACCCTTCAACGGTTACCGCTTCCACAGCACGGTGGAGATGACCCTGGTGAATGGCCAGATCGCCTGGCAAAACGGCCAGGTCACCGATCAGGTGCTGGGCAAGCGGTTGACTTTCAACCGCTGATCCGGTCACCACTGATGCAAACGGCCGCCCCCAGGGCGGCCGCTTTTTTATGGTGTCTTGAAAAATGCGTCACAACGCCCCCTGAAATGCGCTCTCGATGGCCGAATTCAACCACTGTGGCGGCACTTTGAGCGTCAATTGCTCGCAAAGCAGGCAAACAGTCTCAGAGCCGGATTTCCCCTGTTGACAGGGTCGAAGCATCTCCATAAACTCAGCCCCCGTCAGCCGAGCTGACTCCGTCGGTGTGTAGCGCAGCCAGGTAGCGCATCTGCATGGGGTGTAGAGGGTCGGAGGTTCGAATCCTCTCACACCGACCAAATTCCCCGGTAAAGGCCTTGTCAAACGACAAGGCCTTTTCTTTTGTGCCGCGGCTCTGGCACTGCCCGTTGATGACCTGAGCGACGATTGTCTCACTGATCGGTTTGTGCTGTAGTGACAAGGTGTTTCGCCAACCGGCCATCGAGATGCAACGTCCGCTCCTCCTCTCCTTTTGCTCACACCTGCATGTTCTGCTGCTTGTCGTCAGCCTGTTCGGCACCCTACTGGGCGGCTGTGCCACCTCCTATCACAGCGAAAAGTCATTCTGGAACGGCCAGACCGGCTTTTCCCAGACACAACTTGGCCCCGACAAGTGGCAGCTGGAGTTTGTCGGCAACGATCTGATCGATCGGGAAACGGCTCGCAAGTATGTGCTCAAGCGCGCTGGCGAGATGGCGCAAAGCCGGGGCTATGAGTGGATTGAGGTGAACGAACTGACGCTGCAGCGCGATGCGGTCAGGGTCACCCCCTTGCGCCCCGTGTTCGGCTTTGATGAAGAAGAACCTGACCTCTTCCTGGCACAGATGCAGGTGCAACACACCACCTCGGCCCTGCTGATTTTTACCCTGCTGCATCAGCCCTTACACGAACAGTGCATGGAAGCCAAATATCTTGTTAACATCAAAATAAACGGCGATTAATATCGATAAAATGCAAGATCCATATCACATACAACTAACGACAGCATAAAACACTGATACAAGACGCTGGATTTACCCCCCCGAATTAGGCATGCTGCAAGCACACCGGCTGTCAGGAATCTACGGCCCGGATCACAAAAACGGACTGAAGTGGCACCCCTGCCACTCAAAACGCTTTGCACTTATCAAAACTGGGACCACCTCATGAAAATGAATAAATTGACGGCTGCCATCATCATTTCGATGTTATGTGGCATCCTCACTGGTCAAGGCTATCGCGTGTTCGCCCCGGAGCAGGCCGCAGGCTTTGCCGACGATATCACCATACTGACCGACATTTTTTTGCGTCTGATCAAGATGATCATCGCCCCCCTTGTCTTCACCACGCTAGTGGTCGGCATCGCCAAGATGGGCGACACCCGCACCGTCGGTCGCATCGGCGCCAAGACCCTTGGCTGGTTCATGCTGGCCTCCCTGCTCTCCCTGACACTGGGACTGGTGATGGTTACCCTGCTGCAACCGGGCGTGGGCCTCTCTCTCTCCTTGCCGGATGATACCGCCAGCTCAGGTGTGGTCGTCACCGCCATCTCCCTCAAGGACTTTGTCACCCACGCCATACCGAAAAGCGTGGTAGAGGCCATGGCCACCAACGAGATCCTGCAGATAGTAGTGTTCTCCCTCTTCTTTGGACTAGCCTCCGCCGCCTTGGGCGATACCGCCAAGCCGGTGGTCAAGCTGATGGCCAGCGGTGCCGAGATCATGCTGAAAGTAACCGGCTACGTGATGAATTTTGCGCCGTTCGCGGTATTTGGTGCCATCGCAGCCATGGTCGCCAAGGAAGGTCTGAGCATTCTGGCCACCTACGGCACCTTCATGGCGCAATTCTATCTGGCGCTGGGTTGCCTCTGGCTGCTGCTGATTGCCATGGGCAGTCTGTTTATCCGCCGCCGCATCCTGACCCTGCTGGCCATGATCCGCGAACCCATACTGCTCGCCTTCTCCACCGCCAGCTCCGAAGCTGCCTACCCCAAAACCCTGGATCGATTGGAGAAGTTTGGTTGTGACAAGCGCATCGCCAGCTTCGTGCTGCCCATGGGCTACTCCTTCAACCTGGACGGCTCCATGATGTACTGCACCTTCGCGGTCATGTTCATCGCCCAGGCCTATGGCATAGAGCTCTCCCTGGCTCAGCAGATCACCATGCTGCTGCTGTTGATGGTCACCTCCAAGGGAATGGCCGGTGTGCCACGCGCCTCTCTGGTGGTCATCGCGGCCACTCTCAACCAGTTCCACATCCCGGAGGCAGGCATTCTGCTGCTGCTGGGGATCGACCATTTCCTCGACATGGGCCGCTCCGCCACCAACGTGCTGGGCAATGCCATCGCCGCCAGCGTGGTGGCCAAGACCGAAGACAGCCTGGGGGAAACCGAACCTCTGGGTGAGGTCGATACCGCCAAGGCGTGATCCTCCGCTCCCCCCCCTAAAGCAGAACGGCCCGCTGATGCGGGCCGTTTTTTTATCTGCGTTTTTTCAGCGTGTCCCGCGGCTCAGCACCAGCGGCGAACCCGCCGGCAGTACTCTGCATACGCCTCACCGAAGCGAGCCTGCAGGGCCCGCTCTTCCGGCACGATTTGAAAGCGATTCAACCAGCCCCACAGCACCAGGGGCCCGATCCAGACCCCCATGCCACCCAGATAGCAGGCCAGCGCCATTGTCCAGCAGAGCAGCCCCAGGTACATGGGATTGCGGCTGAGCCGATAAAGCCCTGTGGTCACCAACACGCTGGCCTGCGCCGGCCGGGTTGGACTGACGGTGGTGCCATGCTGGCGAAAGCGCAGCACGCCGCCAAAACCGAACACACAGCCGACCACCGTCAGCAACAGGGCCAGCTCTGGCCACCCCTCCCCGCGACCGCCCCCCAACACCATGGCCAGCACCACTATGCCAAACAGCAGGACAGGCGGCACACGACACTCCAGATCTCTCATCTACTGGCTCCCATGAGACGTGCCACAATCGACACCTTGCGATACACTTCCCACGGGAATAATGCCGCAGGAAATTGACAAAGTTCATAACAATAACAATGCCTTGGCTACACTCTATCCCATCTGCATGACAAAGGCCGTCATAAGGTCGTCATGCACCTCAACGCCAACAATAAAAAAGGAATCACCCCATGCACAAGAAGACACTGCTGGCCACCTTGATCCTGGGCCTGCTGGCCGGTCAAGCCGTCGCAGCCCCCTATCTGCCGCAGGCGAGCGATCATCGCAACGGCGAAGTACAAACCGCCAGCAACGCCTGGTTGGAAGTGGATCTGGGCGCCTTCGAACACAATATCCAGACCCTCAAGGATCGCCTCGGTGACAAGGGCCCGCAGATCTGCGCCATCATGAAGGCGGATGCCTACGGTCACGGCATCGATCTGCTGGTTCCCTCCGTCATCAAGGCCGAGATCCCCTGTATCGGCATCGCCAGCAACGAAGAGGCCCGCGTCGCTCGCGAGAAGGGGTTTACCGGTCGCCTGATGCGGGTGCGCGCCGCCACTCCTGTCGAAGTGGAACAGGCCCTGCCCTACAAGCTGGAAGAGCTGGTTGGCAGCCTGGTGAGTGCTCAGGGGATCTCAGACATCGCCCTGCGCCACAATACCCGGATCCCGGTGCATATTGGCCTCAACTCCGCCGGCATGAGCCGCAACGGCATAGACCTGCGTCTGGCCGATTCCAAACAAGATGCGCTGACCATGCTCAAGCTCAAGGGGATCACCCCGGTCGGCATCATGACCCACTTCCCGGTAGAGGAGAAAGAGGACGTCAAGATGGGGCTAGCCCAGTTCAAACTGGACTCCCAGTGGCTGCTGGAAGCGGGCAAGCTGGATCGCAGCAAGATCACCATCCACGCAGCCAACTCCTTCGCCACCCTGGAAGTGCCGGATGCCTACTTCGACATGGTGCGCCCGGGTGGCCTGCTCTACGGCGACTCCATCCCCTCCTACACCGAATACAAGCGGGTGATGGCATTCAAGACCCAGGTCGCCTCGGTCAACCACTACCCGGCAGGCAACTCCGTCGGCTATGACCGCACCTTTACCCTCAAACGTGACTCCCTGCTCGCCAACCTGCCGCTCGGTTACTCCGACGGCTATCGCCGTGCGCTCAGCAACAAGGCCTATGTACTGATCCAGGGTCAGAAGGTACCTGTGGTGGGCAAGACCTCCATGAACACCATCATGGTGGACGTGACCGATCTCAAAGGGGTGAAACCCGGTGATGAAGTGGTGCTGTTTGGCCGTCAGGGTGAGGCCGAAGTGAAACAGGCCGATCTCGAGGAGTACAACGGTGCCCTGCTGGCGGACATGTACACCATCTGGGGCTACACCAACCCCAAGAAGATCAAACGCTGATAACGCGATATGAAAAAGGGCTCCCGCGGGTAATGCCAGTCAGTTAAGAGAATTTGAGTCCCAACCCGCGGGGTATAAGGGCTAAAGAGTGAGGGAGGCATGATGCCTCCCTCTTTTTATTGCATGCCAGTCAGGGCAAGGGTTAGAGCCAAATTGACTCTTTAACCATGGAACCGTTCTTGATATTCAATATCTCGAATATTTAGTCATAAAAGTGCTTAACTGACTGGCATTAGGCTCCCGCGGGAGCCCTTTTTATTGGTGCAGCGTTTAAGCCACTTTTTTACGGGTCACAAAGAGACTCAGCCCCATGGAAACCAGCAGGATCAGCGCCACCACGCCCAATGCAATGCCGGTCGGGATCTTGAAGATATCCAGCAACAGCATCTTGACCCCGATAAACATCAGGATCAGTGCCAGACCGTATTTCAGCAGGGCGAAGCGCTCGGCCACACCGGCCAGCAGGAAGTACATGGCGCGCAGACCCATGATGGCGAAGATGTTGGAAGTCAGGACGATGAAGGGATCCGTGGTCACCGCGAAGATGGCCGGGATACTGTCCACCGCGAAGATGAGATCGCTCACCTCCACCAGCACCAGAATGAGCAGCAGCGGCGTCGCATACCGCACACCGTCACGCCAGACGAAGAAGTTCTCCCCTTCCAGGGTCTCGGTTACCTTGAAGCGACGGCGCATCCAGCCCAGCAGCGGGTTGTTGGCCAAGTCAGGCTCCTTGTCGGCGGCCCACAGCATCTTGACCCCGGTCAGCAGCAGGAAGGCGCCAAACAGGTAGAGGATCCAGTGGAACTGCTCGATAAGCCAGCTGCCCGCGAACACCATGCCGGCGCGCATCACTATGGCACCCAGTACCCCGTAGAGCAGCACACGGCGCTGCAACTCGGCCGGGATGGCGAAGTAACCGAACAGCATCAGCCAGACGAAGACGTTGTCCACCGCCAGTGCTTTCTCGATGAGATAGCCGGTGAGAAACGCCAGCCCCTTCTGGTTGGCAATTTCGCGGCCTGCGCTGTGATCCAGCCAGAGCCAGATTGCCAGGTTGAAGAGCAGCGCCACGCTGACCCAGACCAGAGACCAGATGCCCGCCTCTTTGAGGGATACCTTGTGCGCCTTGCCACCACCGACAAAACGTATATCTATCCATAACAGGACCAGCACTATGCTGAAGAAACCGGTCCACATCCACCATTCACCCATGTTCATCTCTCCCAAAAACGACAAAACCCACGACCGAGAGGCGTGGGTTTGCGTTTGGAGCAGATACACCTTGCCTCTCGGCAAGGTCTCACTTACAGCTGATTTGCATCAACTGCCCGGCTGCCGGGTGCACTGCAGGAAATGGGTGCACCGTAATGACGACAAACCAGCGAGAAGTTACTCCCCTTGTTGAAGCGGATAGTAACAGCAGCAAAAGAGAACACCAAGATGCATCTTGTCCAAATGCAAAATGAATCGGGGCGCCACTTGGGCGCCCCGTATCGGATGCTCACACTCAGAGCGGATCGGCCTTGAGGCAGGAGACGGCGTGGTCGAAATTGCCCTCCAGCTGGGGCCGGGTCTTGGCACACTCGGGACCCGCCACCGGGCAGCGGGTACGAAACACACAGCCGGACGGCGGATTCATGGGAGATGGCAAGTCCCCTTCCAGGATCTGGATGACCTTGCTGCGCTCCAGATCCGGATCCGGAATGGGCACGGCCGACATCAGCGCCTTGGTGTAGGGATGCAGGGGATTGGCGAAGATCTCCTTGCGCGTGCCCAGCTCCACCGCATTGCCCAGATACATCACCAGCACCCGATCCGAGATGTGTTTGACCACGGACAAGTCGTGGGCGATGAAGATGAGCGACAGCCCCATCTCCTTCTGGATTGCCTTGAGCAGGTTCACCACCTGAGCCTGGATGGAAACATCCAGCGCCGACACAGGCTCGTCACAGATGATCATCTTGGGTTCCAGGATCAGCGCCCGGGCGATGCCGATACGCTGGCACTGGCCGCCGGAAAACTCATGGGGATAGCGGTTCACCAGGTTGGGCAGCAGACCCACCTTGCTCATCATGGCGCGCACCTTCTCCTTCACCTGCTCTTTGGAGAGGTTGGGATAGAAGGTGATGAGCGGCTCGGCGATGATGTCGCCGATGGTCATGCGCGGGTTCAGGGATGCCAGCGGATCCTGGAAGATCATCTGGATCTCTTTGCGCTTCTCCCGCAACGCCTTCTGGTCAAGCTTGGTCAGATCGTTGCCCAGCCACACCACCTTGCCGTCGGTAGCCGGCACCAGCCCTATCAGGGCACGGGCAAACGTAGACTTGCCACAGCCGGACTCCCCGACTACGCCAAGGGTTTCCCCTTCGTACAGGCGCAGGGTTACCCCATCTACCGCCTTCAACGCCGAGGGCTTGGCCCAGGGCCAGGCCTTGTCACTCTTGATGCTGAAGTGGACCTTGAGGTCAGACACTTCCAGCAGCAGTTTCTTGTCAGTACCCATTTAATTCGCCCCCTTGATCATGGCATCCGATACCCAATGACAGGCCCGCTCACGCCCGTCGTTGAACGGCGTAAGAACAGGTGACTGCTGGCCGCAAATCTCGCTCACCCGGTGGCAGCGCTCCTGGAAGGGGCAACCGGTGGGCAGACGCAGCAGGTTGGGCGGATTGCCCGGTATGGTGGGCAGCTCTTCCCCTTCGGTGTCGAGGCGGGGAATGGCGCGCAGCAAGCCTTCGGTATAGGGATGGCTCGGGCGATAGAAGATATCGTTCACCCGGCCGTACTCCATGGTACGACCGGCGTACATCACCAGCACCTTGTCACAGATGCCTGCCACCACGCCCAGGTCGTGGGTGATCATGATGATGGAGGTGTTGAACTCGCGCTTGAGCTCGTTCATCAAGGTCATGATCTGGGCCTGCACCGTCACGTCCAGCGCCGTGGTCGGCTCATCTGCGATGAGCAGCTGCGGCCGGCAGAGCAGGGCCATGGCGATCATCACCCGTTGGCGCATGCCACCGGAAAACTCGTGGGGATACATGTTCATCCGCTTGCGCGACTCGGGGATCTTCACCGCATCCAGCATGCGCACCGACTCTTCGAACGCCTCGGCCTTGCTCACTCCCTTGTGCAGCATCAGCACTTCCATCAGCTGATCCTTCACCTTCATGTAGGGATTCAGCGAGGTCATGGGGTCCTGAAAGATCATGGCGATCTTCTCGGAGCGGATCTTGTTGAGCTTGTGCTCCGGCAAGTTGAGGATCTCGTCACCCTGAAACTTGGCCGACCCCGTTATGATGCCGTTCTTCGCCAGCAGCCCCATGATGGCAAATGCCGTCTGGGACTTGCCTGAGCCGGACTCGCCGACGATCCCCAGGGTTTCGCCTGCGGCGAGAGAGAAGTTGAGGTCGTTGACCGCCACCACATTGCCGTCCGGGGTCTTGAACTCGACCCGCAGATCTTTTACATCCAGTAATTTCATAAAAACTCCTTATCGATCTTTGGCCGCTCTTGTTATCGATCCTTCGGATCGAGTGCGTCACGCAGACCATCCCCGAGGAAATTGAAGCAAAACAGGGTCACCACCATGAAACCGGCAGGGAACAAGAGTTGCCATATGGCCACTTCCATCGACTTGGAGCCTTCATCCAGCAGGGCACCCCAGCTGGTCATGGGTTCCTGGACGCCGAGGCCCAGAAAACTCAGGAAGGATTCAAACATGATCATGCCCGGCACCAGCAAGGTGGCGTAGACGGCCACGATACCAAGCACGTTCGGCACTATGTGACGGGTGATGATCTTCCACTTGGAGACGCCACAGACGTGAGCCGCCTCGATAAACTCCTTGCTCTTGAGACTCAGGGTCTGGCCTCGCACGATCCGCGCCATATCGAGCCAGCTCACCGCACCGATGGCGATGAAGATGAGCGCCAGATTGCGGCCAAAGAAGGTCACCAGCATGATCACGAAGAACATGAAGGGGAAGGCGTTGAGGATCTCGAGCACGCGCATCATCAGGCTGTCGACCCGACCACCGATGAAACCGGACGCCGCGCCATACAAGGTGCCGATGACCACGGCCACCATGGCCCCCATGATGCCGACCATCAGCGAGATGCGGCCACCCAGCAGGGTGCGCACAAACAGATCACGCCCCAGACTGTCGGTGCCGAACCAGTGGCCGGCTTCCATATCCGGCGCAGACTGCATGGCGCCCCAATCTGGATCGTCGAAGGTGTATTGGGACAGATGGGGACCGACGATCACAGCCAGACCGATAATGGTCAGTATGATGAGGCTGGTCAGTGCCGCCCTGTTACGCAGGAAACGGCGACGGGCATCCTTCCACAGGGAGCGTCCCTCCACCACTTCCACTTGCTGTGCGAACGCCTCGACGGCCTCGCGTTTTTCAGTTGTGACAACCATGATGAACTCCCGACTTAGTAACGGATCTTGGGATCGATAAAGGCATAGAGAATATCGACCACGGCGTTAAAGGTAATGGTGAGGGCACCGACCAGAATGGTCAGGCCAAGCACCATGGAGTAATCACGGTTGAGGGCACCGTTGACAAACAACTGACCAATTCCCGGCAGACCGAAAATGGTCTCTATCACCACTGAACCCGTGATGATGCCCACAAACGCAGGCCCCAGATAGGAGACCACTGGCAGCATGGCCGGACGCAGCGCGTGTTTCAGTATGATGTGACGCAGCGGCAAGCCCTTGGCACGGGCGGTACGGATGAAGTTGGAGTTCATGGTCTCGATCATGCTGCCACGCATGATGCGCGAGATGGCGGAGATGTAATACATCATCATGCCAAATACCGGCAGTACCATGAATTGCACCCCGCCCCCCTGCCAGCCACCGGCCGGAAACCAGCCCAGATAGATACTGAAGAAGAGCACCAGCAAGGGTGCCAGCACAAAGCCCGGGATCACCACACCAGCCATGGCCGACGACATCAAGAGATAGTCGATGAGGGTGTTCTGTTTCAAGGCTGCAATGGTGCCAAAGGTCACCCCCAGCAAGACGGCAAAGACGAAGGCCGCGCTCCCGATCTTGGCGGAAACAGGCAACGCCTGGCTCACCAGATCATTGACGCTGAAGTCCTTGTACTTGAAAGAGGGGCCCAAATCGCCCTGTACCAGGTTGCCCAGGTAGGTGAGGTATTGCACGCCTATGGGCTTGTCCAGGCCGTACTTGGCCTCGATGTTGGCCAACACTTCCGGCGGCAGGGCACGTTCGCTGGTAAAGGGGTTACCCGGCGCAAAACGCATCATGAAGAAAGAGACGGTGATCAAGACCAGCAGAGTCGGGATCGCTTCCAATAGACGTTTAAAAATGAATTTCAACATAGACAATTCCTGTCCTGTACTGCTTCCAAAGGGTCGCGGTTTTAATACTAAGGCCCGCCGTCTGGCGGGCCTGCTTGTTATGCGACTTGTTATTTTACTCAGTGAGCAACGATGTACATGTCTTTGCTGTAGAGGTTGTCCAGCGGGTTGGCCGGATAGCCGCCCACATAGGACTTGACCATGCGGGAGGTCACGTACTGGTAGATGGGGGCGATCGGCATGTCCTTAGTGAGGATCTCTTCGGCCTGGACATAGAGCTGGTTGCGGGAAGCATCATCAACCTGGTCGCGAGACTCGTCCATCAGCTTGTCAAATACCGGGTTGGAGTATTTGCCATCGTTGTTGCCGTGAGTGGTCTGCATCAGATCCAGCATGGAGGAGGCTTCGTTGTAGTCGGCGATCCAGCCACGACGAGCAACATCAAACTGTCCCTGCTTGAGTGTCTCCAGATATGTCTTCCACTCCTGGTTCACCAGGCTCACCTGTACGCCGAGCTTCTTCCACATGGAGGCCACGGCAACCGCTACCTTCTTGTGGTTGTCGTCAGTGTTATAGAGCAGCTCGAACTTGAGCGGATTGTCTGGACCATATCCCGCCTCTTGCAACATGGCTTTTGCCTTGGTGTCGCGCTCGGCCTGGGTCAACTTGGACCACTCGGGGGCAACCGGTTTGAAACCATCCACAAAATCAGGCACCAGGGCATAACCCGGTGTTTCTCCCTTGCCCATCACCTTGTCGGCGATCACGTCACGGTCGATGGCGTAGGTAAGTGCAGTGCGAACCCGAACATCGTCATAGGGTTTACGTTTGGTGTTGAAGGTGTAGTAGTAGGTCCCCACGTAGCCACTCACCTTCACCTCGTTGGGCAGATCTTTCTTCATCTGCTTGAAGCGCTCGATGGGCATGTTGTAGGTAAGATCCAACTCACCCGCCAGATAGCGGTTCAACTCGGCATTGGTGGACTGGATAGGCAGGTAGCTCACCTTGTCGATCACCGTCTTGGCGTTGCCCCAGTATTTGGGGTTGCGCTCGACGTCGACGCGTTCGTTCACTACCCAGTCTTTCAGTTGGTAGGCACCGTTGGATACCATGTTGCCGGGCTGGGTCCACTTGTCACCAAACTTCTCGATCACCTTCTTCGGCACCGGGTAGGTGGTGGTGTGGGAGAGCATGCTGACGAAGTAAGGGATCGCTTTTTCCAGCTGTACTTCGAAGGTGTAATCATCGACGGCCTTCACGCCCAGCGTATCTGACGGCTTCTTGCCGGCAATGATCTCGGTGGCGTTGACTATGGTCGGGATTTCCATGTACCAGGCATAAGGAGAACCAGTCTTGGGATCCACGGCCCGCTTGAAGGCGAACTCGAAATCGTGGGCTGTCACGGGATCCCCGTTGGACCACTTGGCATCTTTGCGCAGGTGGAACACGAATTTTTTGTTGTCCTTGGTTTCCCAGGACTCGGCCACACCGGGGAGCACTTCACCCTTGGGGCCGGAGGAGACGAGACCTTCGAACAGGTCACGCAGAATATTGGATTCAACCGTTCCTTCGGTTTTGTGGGGATCGAGCGTTGCGGGCTCGGAGCCGTTGCCTTTCACCAACTGCTGAACATCAGACAGTTTGGTACCTGCGGGGACATCAGCAGCGTGCGCCGCATTCATTCCGCCAAATAGCGCTGCCACCAATAGGGTATTAATCATTGTTTTTTTATGAGTCATTTCCATTTACTCCAACAAGAACATTCCATGCATTTGTCCATCAACGAGATAAGTACCCCGCTGCCAGCATAATTCCCTGACAATTCTAATAATGCAATAGATATCATCAGGCTAGGCTAG
Organism: Aeromonas sp. 2HA2; assembly: GCF_029237345.1. Classification (NCBI taxonomy): domain Bacteria; kingdom Pseudomonadati; phylum Pseudomonadota; class Gammaproteobacteria; order Aeromonadales; family Aeromonadaceae; genus Aeromonas; species Aeromonas sp. 2HA2. The sequence continues at coordinate 228,673 of NZ_JAACGB010000004.1, forward strand.
GCTTCATGGTTAAAAAAACAGCTTTTAGCCAATTATTCAGCATTTAAATATCGCGCCGCGGACGTTTTTTATACAAACCCGCTCGATTCTAGGAAATGACTAACAAAAAAGAAACAATAAAAAGCCGGTCACGAGGACCGGCTCCGACAAAACAGACCTGAATCACATCAATCCGGGGAAGACTCCCTTGATCCCTGCCACCATGATCTCGATGCCCAGTGACATCATGATAAGGCCCATGATCCGGGTAACCACGTTGATGCCGGTGTTGCCCATCAGCTTGAACAGCAAGGGGGCGGCGCGGAAGATGAGCCAGGAGCAGAATGCAAACACCATGACCACCAGCGACATGCCCAGCATCTGGGACCAGGTGCTCTGGCTGGCGTAGACAATAGAAGAAGAGATGGCACCCGGACCCGCCATCAACGGCAGTGCCAAGGGCACCACAGCGACAGATTCGCGCGCGGCCAGCTCACCCTTCTCCTGTTTGTTATGCTTCACTTCCCCCAGCTTGCCCTGCAGCATGGACCAGGCGATCAGGGTAATCAGGGATCCACCGGCGATGCGAAACGATGCCAGCGAGATGCCAAAGCCATCGAGGATCAGCTGCCCCATGTACATGGAGACCAGCAAGATAATCATCACGGCAATGTTGGCAGTGGTGTTGGTCTTCATCCGCTCTTCCGGCGTTTGATGGCCGGTCAGACTGACAAACACCGGCAACAACCCCAACGGGTTGATGATCGCGAACAAACCGATGAAAAACTTCAGATATAAAGAGACGTCAATCGCTGCCATAGGCGCCATCCAGAAGTAAGCAAGGCCACGGGGATCCCCCCGATAAATCGTGCGTAAATTTACACCATGCCAATGCCCTTCACCAATCAAATAATCTCACCCTTTCCGTGGCTTTTCAGTTAGTTCCTCTAATGCATGGCCAAAATTCAACACATTGATTTGTTAATAAAGATTGTCGCCATTTAACACTCTGGTAAAATCACGTCGAGCTTTATGCGGCCATGGAGTTTTGGCGCAAGATTTCATCTCAGCAAACAAGGATTTTGTAATGATTGATACGGACATCAAGTTGAAATGGCACCTGGATGCGCTGCCGGCAGGCACGGTCGACCCCCTGCTCGGCTTTTTTGATCGACTGCCGGTCGATCCCTATATTCAGGGCACCTTTCGGGAACGCCGCTATGGCCGTGTCGAGAAAGAGGGGGCACGCTTCTTCCCCCTCGACAACGGCGTCTTCTTTCAGGCCGCCGCCATCAACAAGTTCCTCGGGGATGTGCCCAGAACCTATGCCGAGCTGGATCCCGCTTTTGTCGCCCATCCCGCCTTTGGGCAGATGCTGACCCGCTTTGCCCGTCATGTTCGACTCGCGGATGGCAAGGCGATCGGCATTCACCAGATGCGGATCACCACGGCCCAGGGCGAGAGCGTGCCTCCCGCACCGGAAGGCGTCCATCAGGATGGCTTCGACTTTATCGGCGTGTTCTTTTGTGGCAGCGAAGGGGTCAGTGGCGGCGCGCTTCAGCTTTATCATGGATTAAAAGAACAACCATTTTTCCAACAAGAGTTACATCCTGGAGAATATCTGGTCCTGGATGATCGCCGTTTCTATCACAATGCAGCCCCTGTACTCCCCCTGACCCCGACCCGTGGACACTGGGATGTAATCGTGCTAACTGCTTGAAAAATAGTACGTGACACTCTGTTCACCCATGATTCATCCCGCTTTTGTTTCACTCTACATCCTAGTAACATCCGGAAAACATGTATTGTGAAACAAAATTTCTTTTGTTCTTTTGTTACACATGATCCAGATCAAATTTTTCTGAGCCAGACCCGCTCTATAATCGGCTCAGAAAGCAATTTAGTAAGGCATGTAAATACCCCCTTATAGTGATTCTCGCCTTGACAGGGCGACTATAATTGCCGGGCATTGCCAAACTCTTACTAAACAGTTTTCAAATCATCAGGAGATAAACATGGCAGTAACCAATTTGGCTGAACTGGATGCACTGGTCGCCCGCGTCAAAGAAGCCCAGCGTGAATTCGCCAGCTTCTCGCAAGAGCAGGTAGACAAGGTTTTCCGTGCCGCCGCCCTGGCCGCCAGCAATGCCCGTATCCCCCTGGCCCAGATGGCCGTGGCAGAATCCGGTATGGGTATCATCGAAGACAAGGTTATCAAGAACCACTTCGCCTCCGAATACATCTACAACGCCTATAAAGACGAGAAGACCTGCGGCATCCTGAGCCAGGATGACGAGATGGGCACCATGATCATCGCCGAGCCGGTAGGTATCATCTGCGGTATCATTCCGACCACCAACCCGACCGCTACCGCGATCTTCAAATCTTTGATTTCCCTGAAGACTCGTAACGCCATCATCTTCTCCCCGCACCCCCGCGCCAAGAACTCCACCAATACCGCTGCCAAACTGGTACTGGACGCAGCCGTTGCCGCCGGTGCACCGAAAGACATTATCGGCTGGATCGATCAACCGTCCGTTGAGCTGTCCAACGCACTGATGAAGCACAACGACATCAACCTGATCCTGGCCACCGGTGGCCCGGGCATGGTGAAAGCCGCTTACTCTTCAGGCAAGCCTGCCATTGGTGTAGGTGCCGGTAACGTGCCAATCGTCATCGACGAAACTGCCGATGTAAAACGTGCCGTCGCCTCTATCCTGATGTCCAAAACCTTCGACAACGGTGTGGTCTGTGCTTCCGAGCAAGCCGTCATCGTCGTTGACTCCATCTACAACCAGGTAAAAGAGCGTTTCTCCAACCACGATGGCTACATCCTGTCCAAAGATGAAGCGGACAAGGTACGTAAGGTGCTGCTGATCAACGGCGCGCTGAACGCAGATATCGTTGGTCAGCCAGCCACCAAGATCGCCGCCATGGCCGGTGTGACTGTGCCTGCCACCACCAAGATCCTGATTGGTGAAGGCCTGGAATTGTGCGCTGAAGATGAGTTCGCTCATGAGAAGCTTTCCCCGACCCTGGGTATGTTCCGCGCCAAGAATTTCGAAGACGCTGTCGAGATGGCCTGCACCATGGTCAACATCGGTGGTATCGGTCACACCTCAGGTCTGTACACCGACCAGGATCGCAATCAGGACCGTATCAGATACTTCGGCGACAAGATGAAGACTGCCCGTATTCTGATCAACACCCCCTCCACCCAGGGTGGTATCGGTGACCTGTACAACTTCGCTCTTGCTCCTTCCCTGACCCTGGGTTGCGGCTCCTGGAGTGGTAACTCCATCTCCGAGAACGTCGGTCCCAAGCACCTGATCAACAAGAAGACAGTCGCAAAACGGGCAGAAAATATGCTGTGGCACAAACTTCCGAAATCCATCTACTTCCGTCGTGGTTCCCTGCCGATCGCCTTGGGCGACCTGGAAGGCAAGAAGCGCGCCATGGTGGTAACTGACCGTTTCCTGTTCAATAACGGCTATGCCGATGACGTAGTTCGTCTGCTCAAGAAGCTGAACATGGAAGTGGAAGTATTCTACGAAGTAGAAGCTGACCCGACCCTGTCCATCGTCCGCAAGGGTGCCGAGATGGCCAACTCCTTCAAGCCGGACGTTATCCTGGCGCTGGGTGGTGGTTCACCGATGGATGCGGCCAAGATCATGTGGGTCATGTACGAGCACCCGGATACTGCGTTCGAAGATCTGGCCATGCGCTTCATGGACATCCGCAAGCGTATCTACAAGTTCCCGAAAATGGGCGTGAAGGCCGAACTGGTCTGTATCACCACCACGTCCGGCACCGGTTCTGAAGTCACTCCGTTTGCTGTCGTGACCGATGACGCCACCGGTATGAAGTACCCGCTGGCCGACTACGAGCTGACCCCGAACATGGCCATCGTCGATGCCAACCTGGTCATGAACATGCCCAAGTCCCTGTGCGCCTTCGGTGGTGTGGATGCGGTCACTCATGCCATGGAAGCCTATGTTTCCGTACTGGCCAACGAATACTCCGACGGTCAGGCGCTGCAAGCCCTGAAGCTGCTGAAAGAGTATCTGCCTTCCAGCTACCAGAACGGTGCCAACGACCCGGTTGCTCGCGAGAAGGTGCACAATGCGGCCACCATCGCCGGTATCGCGTTTGCCAACGCCTTCCTGGGTGTCTGCCACTCCATGGCGCACAAGCTGGGTGCCGAGTTCCACATCCCGCACGGCCTGGCCAACGCCCTGCTGATCAGCAACGTCATCCGCTACAACGCGAACGACAACCCGACCAAGCAGACTGCGTTCTCCCAGTACGACCGTCCGCAGGCTCGCCGTCGTTACGCCGAAGTCGCCGACCACCTGGGTCTGACTGCCGCCGGTGACCGCACCGCTGCCAAGATCGAGAAGCTGCTGGCCTGGCTGGACGAGCTGAAAGCCACCTTGGGCATCCCGGCCTCCATCCGCGAAGCTGGCGTGAACGAAGCCGACTTCCTGGCCAAGGTTGACCAGCTGGCGCTGGAAGCCTTCGATGACCAGTGCACCGGCGCCAACCCGCGCTACCCACTGATCACCGAGCTCAAAGCCATCCTGATGGACACCTACTATGGTCGTCCCTTCACCGAGGAAGCTCAGGTAGCGACCAAGGTAGAAGCCAAGGTAGACAGCAAGAAGAAATCCAAGGCCTGATAATCGGACTTGAACTCGAGAGCCCGCGCACATGCGCGGGCTTTTTTGTTTGTCTATCTCTCTAATTTTGCTAGCTTGTTGGTAGGCATTCATGAAATGCGAGTTAGCACATGGCGCTGATACAAGCCTCGATAGAGCAGTTACGGATCGGCCACTACATCCATCTCCCCACGGGATGGACCAGTCACCCTTTTATGTTCAATGCCTTCAAGATCAAGGATCAGCAGCAGCTCGACATCATACGTCACCTCGACCTCACCCTCTTGATGGTGGATCCGGACAAGAGCGACCTGCCCATCGCACCCATCTTGCGGGGCGATATCCCTTCTGCCGGCCCTGATCTGTCGACCATTGACGAAATAGTAGACACAGGCCCTCCCCCTTTTGATGAGAAAGCCTTCCGCCGCTCCCTGCGCGCCGCAGACAAGGCCTTTGGCCAATCCATGTCCGATCTGCGCGATGCGCTGGGGGCCCTCAACCTCAAGCCTGACGAGGGGCTGGCCAACACGGCGCAGATAGTGCGCAACGCAGCCGCTCGCATCAGTGAACATGAAGGCCCCCTCGGCCTGCACCTCATTCGCAGCCCGCACACCGACATCCTTCTGCAGCACAGCCTGAACGTGGCTTTCATTGCCATGCTGATGGCACGGGAACTCGGCATGAACCCGATCGAGATCGAAGAGACCGGGCTGGCAGGCCTGATCCATGACATAGGGGAGATGAAGATACCTAGCCAGATCACCCAGAAACGGGGAGAGCTCAACAAGTCGGAGCAGAACTTTCTCAACATGCATCCCCAGTACGGACTGGAGATGCTGACACAGTTGCAGGCATTCGAACCCAAGATCCGCCAGGTAGCCCATCTGCACCATGAGCGTCTCGATGGCAGCGGTTATCCTCTTGGCATCAAGGGCGGCGAGATCCCCCCGCTGGCCAGGATAATAGGGCTGGTAGACTACTATGACGAACTGCTGCATCCACGCAACAGCACCACACCGGCGGCACCCAGCCAGGCCATCAGCCTGCTCTACAAGCTGTCACAGAAGAAGTTCGATCAGGATCTGGTCAAGCTGCTGATCAAGGTGTTGGGGGTCTATCCTCCCGGCTCGCTGGTTAAACTCTCGGATGAAAGCATTGCACTGGTGCTGTCCACCGAGCCCACCATGCCCCTCAAACCCAAGATACTGCCCTATATCAAGGCACAACGACCGGAAGGGGTGGCCATGCTGGACTTGCGGGAGGATGAACGGACCATTACCGGTGTGCTGAAGCAGGAAGATCTGGATGAAGGGCAACGGCTGTTTTTTAACCTGACCCGGCGCTTCTGTTACTATTTTGCCTTCTGAGTTATCCCCAGAAGCTGGGGATAACTCATTGGACAAACCTGAATAATTGCCCGATTACCCTCAAAACGGTTCACTGCCACCCCTGGATAAAAAACGCCCAGCCAAGGGGCTGGGCGGAGCATGCCACTTCCATGTGGCGTATCCAGCGGATACATTCATGCTCCACCCAGCAATATCAACCCTTTGGCGATTACACAAATATCAATTTAACATGCTGATTTAATATGGTTTTATTTCACGTTTCTGGCAAACTGCGCCCGTGTTCGGGTCGGGGGCCCCCGCAGAACAAGATCCTGATCACATTTGCCCATCCCGGCAGCCTTTTTTGGTATGAACTCTGAGGAACGTTTTTTATGCAGTTGGTCCTCTCTCTGCTTCAACAGATGAGCGTCAGCCTGGTGATCGCCTACCTCTTCTCCAAGAGCCCCCTGTTGCGTCCCCTGGCCAACTATTCCGTAAGACTTCCTCACAAGATACTGATATACATCATTTTTTCTTGTTTTTGCATCCTGGGCACCTATGTGGGACTGGATATTGACGATGCCATCGCCAATACCCGTGCCGTCGGTGCCGTGCTGGGGGGCCTGCTGGGAGGGCCGCTGGTGGGATTTTTGGTCGGACTGACCGGGGGTCTGCACCGCTATACCCTGGGGGGATTTACTGACCTCGCCTGCGCCATCTCCACCACCTGCGAGGGACTGCTGGGCGGTCTGGTGCACTGGCGGCTGATGCGCTCGGGGCGTATGAATGCGCTGTTCGAACCCAGGATTGCGTTCTTCACGACATTTGGCGCTGAGATATTGCAGATGGTCATCATACTGCTGGTGGCCACCCCCTTTGACAAATCCCTGCTGCTGGTGCGCACCATAGCCACACCCATGATCCTGGCCAACTCCTGCGGTGCGGCGTTATTTATCAGCATGATCCGCGATCAGCAGCGAATGTATGAGAAGTTCTCCCGGGTCTTCTCCGCCAAGGCGCTCACCATTGCCAACCGCACCGTCGGTATCATGAGCCAGGGTTTCACCGCTGAGGCAAGCAGCAAGATAGCCCATATCGTAAAAGAGGAGACAGGGGTCGGCGCCGTTGCCATCACGGATACCGACAAGATCCTCGCCTTCATCGGCACGGGGGAAGATCACCACAAACCGGGTACCCCCATTGCCTCCGCCATCACGCTGCAGGCCATTGCCCAAAACAAGGTGCTGTTTGCCGATGGCAACAGCCAGCCCTACCGCTGCAGCCTCTCGCCCCAGTGCCAGCTTGGCTCTGTATTGGTGATACCGTTGCACGGTGATGAGGGGGTGATAGGCACCATCAAGCTCTATGAGCCCAAGAAGCGGCTGTTTCTCAAGATCAACCACACGCTGGGGGAAGGGATAGCCAACCTGCTGTCACAACAGTTGCTGGCCGGGCGACTGGAGCAGCAGCAGCGACTGCTGGTGCAATCCGAGCTCAAGCTCATTCAGGCCCAGATCAATCCCCATTTTCTGTTCAATACCCTCAATACCATCAGCGCCATTACCCGGCGCGATCCGGACAAGGCCCGGGAACTGCTGCTGCACCTGTCGCTGTTCTTTCGCAAGAACCTCAAGCGCCAGAGTGGCCTCGCCACCCTGCAGGAAGAGCAGGAACACTGCCAATCCTATCTGGAGATAGAGCTGGCCCGCTTTGGGGACAGGCTGACCGTCATCAACGCGATCCCGCCTCATCTTGCCAACCTGAAGTTGCCGAGCTTTACCCTGCAGCCGCTCATCGAGAATGCCATCAAGCACGGCATCTCGACCTTGCTGGAGCAGGGATACATCCGCCTTTATACCGAAGAGCATCAGGAGAGCGTGACTATCTGCGTGGAGGACAATGCCGGCACCTGGCAGGAGAAACCCGCAGGGGATGGTCTGGGCATGACCATAGTGGATCGGCGCCTCAAGAGCGCGTTTGGCAATCGTTATGGCGTCAGTGTCAGCTGCGAGCCGGAGCGCTGGACCCGCGTCTCCTTCACCCTGCCCAGAGACGCATCCGGATGCTGAACCTCCTGATATTGATGGGGTGCACTCCCTCCCCCCATGGCCACTCACCCATTGTCACTCTGTTCAGGAGATCCCATGATCCGCACACTCATCGTCGATGATGAACTCTATGCCCGTGAGGAGCTGGCCCTGCACCTTGGCCAGGACCCCGATATCGAGATCCTGGGCCAGGCGGCCAATGCCATCGATGCTTTGCCACTGATACAGCGGCTCAAGCCGGATGTGGTGTTTCTCGACATCCAGATGCCCAAGCTGAGCGGCATGGAACTGGTCGCCATGCTGGATCCCCTGCCCCGCATCGTGTTTGTCACCGCCTTCGATGAGTACGCCATCCAGGCCTTCGAAGAGAACGCCTTTGACTATCTGCTCAAGCCGGTGGAGCCGGCCCGGCTGGCCAAGACGCTAAGCCGCCTCAAGCAGGATCTCAGCCCCCAATCCATGGCGATGCTGGCTCCGGCTATCCGCCACATTCCTGGCTATTTGCACAACCGGGTGCGACTGCTGCCCATCGAGCAGGTGGAGTACGCCTTCTCCGATCTCGGCGGTGTGCACGTCGCCTGTCAGGGTGAGCTGTTTCATACCCAGCTCACCCTCAAATCTCTGGAAGAGAAGACCCCCCTGCTACGCTGTCACCGCCAGTATCTGATCTCTCCCGGCGCCATCTTCGAGATCCAGCTGCTGGAAAACCAGCTGGCCCAGATCGTTACCCCAAGCGGCGCCCGGGTACCGGTCAGCCGTCGCTACCTCAAAGAGCTCAAAGACGAACTGGGACTGGAATAGTGGCGTAGGACTGTGCGCCGGATCACAGCCGGCGACCACTCGAGTCACCATGGCGCCGCTCGGCGCGTTTCACCTGCCCTTGACAGACAACCCCATTAGACTGGCTGCGCACACCATAAAATAACAATGCAGGAGCGTAGCAATGATCTGGTTCTTCCTCTGTGTCGGCTTACTTGTCGCCGGCTATTTTATTTACGGCAAGTTCATCGAGCGGATATTTGGCCCGAAACCCGAGCGCGCCACCCCCGCCATCACCATGGCTGACGGGGTGGACTATGTGCCCATGTCGGACAAGAAAGTCTACCTGGTGCAACTGCTCAACATCGCCGGCGTCGGCCCCATCTTCGGCCCGATCCTCGGCGCCCTCTATGGTCCGGTCGCCATGCTATGGATCGTATTCGGCTGCATCTTTGCCGGTGCGGTGCACGACTACTTCTCCGGCATGCTGTCGGTGCGCGCCAAGGGCGCCTCCGTACCGACCGTGGTCGGTGAACATCTGGGCACGGTCGCCAAGCACTTCATGAACCTGTTTGCGGTCGTGTTGCTGATGCTGGTAGGCGTGGTCTTCGTACTGAGCCCGGCGGGCCTGCTGGCCAACCTCACCTCCACCGATCTGGTCTACTGGATTGTGGCGATTTTTGCCTACTACATCCTTGCCACCATAGTCCCCATCGACAAGATCATCGGTCGCTTCTATCCCATCTTCGGCGCCCTGCTGGTGTTCATGTCGGTCGGCCTCATCATAGGTCTCATCGTCTCCGGCAAAGGCTTCTACAACACAGGGATGGACTTCTCCAACCTGCACCCCACCGAGCTGCCGCTGTGGCCGCTGTTGTTCATCACCATCGCCTGTGGCGCCGTCTCCGGTTTCCATGCCACCCAGTCGCCGCTGATGGCGCGCTGCATGCAAAACGAGAAATCCGGCCGCTTCATTTTCTACGGCGCCATGATAGGTGAAGGGGTCATCGCCCTTATCTGGTGCACCCTGGGACTCTCCTTCTACGACAGCACAGAGGCGCTCAACGCCACCATGGCCAGCGGCGGCCCGGCGGCAGTAGTGCATGAAGTGTCCACCAGCCTGCTCGGCACAGTGGGCGGCATACTGGCTATCCTCGGCGTGGTGATCCTGCCCATCACCTCCGGTGATACCGCGTTTCGCAGCGCCCGCCTGATTGTGGCTGACTTCCTCAACCTGACCCAGAAACCCATGGCCAAGCGTCTGCTCATCGCCATCCCCATGTTCATCCTTGGCTTTATCATCTCCAAGGCGGAGTTCGGGGTGATCTGGCGCTACTTCGGCTGGGCCAACCAGACCACGGCCGTGATCATGCTGTGGGCCGCGGCGGCTTATCTGGCCAAAGAGGGCAAGCTGCACTGGGTCTGCACCATTCCCGCCATGTTCATGACAGCCGTGGTGTTCACCTATCTGGCCAATGCCCCCATAGGTTTCGGGCTGGAGATGGGTATTTCCACCGTTATTGGCCTGGCATCCACCGCCGCCATTACCATTGCCTTCCTGCTGAAATACCGCCCGACTCTGGTCAGCAACCCAGGCGAAAGCTGAACATAGCGCTGCAAATAAAGGGGGAGCCAAATTGGCTCCCCCTTTTTCGATCATCCGCGGCGGCTGGCAAGCACAAACAGGCGGCCTGTGTCACCAACCAAACGCGCACCTTTTCGCTCGTAAAAATGAGTCCTGCATCAATGTTTAATTATTCCATCCTGCTTAAGCTTCGATACAAGATCAGGCTGTAAAATCCCGTCGCATCCCGGATAAATATGTGATCTTTAATTGCTTTATCTAAAATTGAATCCAATGATTGGTTGTGCATCAAACCTGTGGAGACACCCATGTTCCTTGATTATTTTGCCCTTGGCCTGCTCTTCTTTGTCGGGCTGGTCATGTTCTACGGGATCATAGTGATCCACGATATTCCTTATGAAATAGCCAAACACCGTCAGCACCCCCATCAAGATGCCATTCATGTGGCTGGATGGGTCAGTCTGTTTACCCTACATGTGCTCTGGCCCTTCCTCTGGATCTGGGCCACCGTCTATCGTCCTGATCGCGGCTGGGGCTTCAACCAGCGTCTGCAACAGGATGAAGACGAGATACAGCTTCTCAAGCAGGAACTCGCCGATCTCAAGGCACGCATCGATACCATCCAACAGACTGAACAACAGGGATAAATCATGGACCTGCTACTGATCCTGACCTACACGGCCCTGTGTGTGGCCGTGTTCAAGATTTTTCGCATCCCGCTCAACAAGTGGACTGTGCCCACGGCAGCGCTGGGTGGCGTGCTCATCATCGGCACCCTGATAATGCTGATGAACTACAACCACCCCTACTCCGAAATGGCCCGCAACTACTACGTCTCCACGCCGATTGTTCCCCTGGTGAAGGGACGGGTCGTCGAGGTACCGGTACAACCCAACCAGCCGGTGAAAAAAGGCGACGTACTGTTTCGTATCGAGTCCGAACCTTTCCAGTTGAAGGTGGATAGCCTGAGTGCGCGACTCGACGCCAACCGTGAACACCTCAAATCCATCGAGGCCAGACTGCGTTCTGCCAGACTGGACAGGGATCGCGCCAGTGACTTGATGCGGCGGGGAGTTGGCAAGCAGCGGGATCTCGATGTCACGCAAGCGAATGTGGACGACATAGTGGCCCAGATTGACCAGCAAAAAGCCACCCTGGAAGATCTGCAAGCCCAGCTGAACGAAGCAAAATACCAGCTGGCACAGACAGTGGTTTATGCCCCCAGTGATGGCCATGTGGTGCAGCTGGCCCTGCGCCCCGGCATGATTGCCACCCCTTTCATGTACCGCCCCGTGATGACCTTCATCCATAAAGACGATACCGCCTATGTCGGCTGGTTCTGGCAAAACAGCATGCAGCGTCTGGCAATCGGTGACGAGGCCGAAGTGGTGATCGATGGTATCCCCGGCAGGATCTTCAAAGGCACTGTCACCGCCGTGGTGCCGGCTATCGCCGCCGGCAATGTCCAGGCCAATATTGGCCTGCTGGATCAGACAACAGCGGTGCGTCCGGGTCGTCTGCCTGTGGTCATCTCCATCACGGATCCCGAGTGGCACAAGTATCAGGTGATCGCTGGCGCCAGTGGTCAGGCCGCCATCTATACCCAGCACTTCCACCATGTTTCCGTGATGCGCAAGGTGCTGCTGCGCATGGCAAGCTGGATGAACTACGTCTTCCCCTTCCATTAATCAGAATAAGGGATCCCAGCGGGCCGGCATCATGCCGGCCCGCTGTTTTTGTGGCGCCAAGATCCCTATAATAGCGCCATCCTGCACCACATCCGTTCCCCATGTTTGTTCTCAGACCCTATCAAATCGACGCCGTCAACGCCGTCATCAGCCACTTTCGTCGGCATCCTGACCCTGCTGTGGTAGTGCTGCCTACCGGCGCGGGCAAGAGCCTGGTGATCGCCGAACTGGCCCGCAAGGCCCGTGGCCGGGTGCTGGTGCTGGCTCACGTCAAGGAGCTGGTGGAGCAGAACCACGCCAAGTATGAAGCCTGGGGGCTCAAGGCCGACATCTTCGCCGCGGGTCTGGATCGCAAGGAGGCCAAGGCCCAGGTGGTATTTGGCTCGGTACAATCGGTCGCGCGCAATCTGGATGCCTTCGATGGCGCCTTCTCGCTGCTGATCATCGATGAATGTCACCGGGTGTCGCTGGATGACGAGAGCCAGTACCACCAGGTGTTGGGCCATCTCAGAGCCAGCAATCCGGCCCTGAAAATCCTCGGCCTCACCGCCACGCCTTACCGCCTGGGGCTGGGCTGGATCTACCGGCGTCACTATCACGGCATGGTAAAGAGCCATGGCGAGCGTCTGTTTGGCGATTGCGTGTTCGAGCTTCCCTTGCGCTTCATGGTGAAAAATGGCTACCTGACGCCGCCGCGGCTCATCGACGCCCCCATAGTCCACTACGACTTCAGCAAGCTGGTTGCGCGGGAGAGTGGCCTGTTCAGCGAGGCGGATCTCAACGGCGAGCTAAAACGTCAGCAGCGGGTCACCCCCCATATCCTGAGCCAGGTGCTGGAATATGCAGCTGACCGGCAAGGGGTCATGATCTTCGCCGCTACCGTCGAACATGCTGGTGAGATCCAGGGGCTGCTGATTGCAAAATCCCAGACGGCGGCCCTCATTACGGGCGAGACACCGGGCCCGGAGCGCGATGCACTCATCAGCGCCTTCAAGGCGCGGGAGATCAAGTTTTTGGTAAATGTGGCTGTGCTCACCACAGGTTTCGATGCTCCCCACGTCGATCTCATCGTCATGTTGCGTCCCACTGAGTCGGTGTCGCTCTATCAGCAAATCGTGGGCCGCGGCCTGCGCCTCTCACCAGGCAAGGCCGATTGTCTGGTGCTCGATTACGCGGGCAACAACTTCAACCTGTTCGCTCCCGAGGTGGGTGAGCCCAGACCCCACGCCGGCACCGAGCCGGTACAGGTGCCCTGCCCGGCTTGCGGTTTTGCCAACACCTTCTGGGGCAAGACTGATGAAGAAGGCAAGGTGATTGAGCACTACGGCCGTCGCTGTCAGGGGCTGTTTGAAGATGACGAGGGCCACCGCGAGGAGTGTGACTACCGCTTTCGCGCCAAGGTATGTCCCGCCTGCGGTGCCGAAAACGACATCGCCGCCCGCCGCTGCCAGAGCTGTAATCAGCTGTTGGTGGATCCGGACGACAAGCTCAAGGAGGCCCTCAATCTGAAAGACTGCATGGTCATTCGCTGCGCCGGTCTCACCCTCACAGCGGGCCGTGGCAAACAGGGGGAGCGGCTGGAGGTGACCTATCACGATGAGGATGGTCTTACCCTGATGGAGTACTTCGGTTTTCACTCCCCGGGTGCACGGCGCTTGTTTCAACAGCGCTTTGTGCGTCATCATTGGCCCGCCCCGGGCCTGGAGCCGGAATTCACCACTCTGGAGAGCGTGCTGGCCGCATCAAACCAGTTTCGTCACCCCGACTTTGTCATCGCCCGCAAGTCAGGTCGCTTTTGGCAGGTGAAAGAGAAAATTTTTGATTATGAAGGCCGGTACCGCGCCGCCAATGCCCTTGGCTGAGCACGGCTCATACCTTGCAGCGATAGGCTGGCCGGTGAACGTAAACATAGTGATTATCAGGGTGGGTAGCGCACTACCGACCCCCTTCGTTAAGTTAGAGGATCTTATGCAGCGGCTGTTGATTGGTTTTTGTGCTCTGTTTTCCACACTTGTTCCGGCTCTGGTTCAAGCCGCCACGCTGACGCCGCCCAAGGGGGGCCAGTACGCCATCATAGTGCAGGGCAATGGCGGCATAGAGTTCGCCCGCAATGCCGATGACATGATAGCCCCCGCCTCCACCATGAAGGTGCTCACCGCCCTGGCGGCACGGCTCGAGCTCGGTGCCGACTTCCGTTTTGCCACCGACATTCAGGCCCAGCCTGGTGCCAAACAGGGGGATGCCATCAATGGCGACATCTGGATCAACTTCGTCGGCGACCCCACCTTGTCACGGATGGATCTGCTGGCCCTGTTCAAGCAGCTCGGCGTCAACCGCATCAAGGGCAATGTCTACGTCAATACCGGCGCCTATAACGGGTACGAGCGCGGTAACGGCTGGTCCTGGGGGGATCAGACCCTCTGCTTCGCCGCCCCCGTCTCCTCTGTCATCATCGACAAGAACTGCGCCTACGCCACCATTACAGCCACCCAGATTGGTCGCCCCGCCACCGGCAACGTCGCCACTGGCGTGCCCATCGGCATTGGCACCGACAGGGTGGAGGTGATGAGCTATGGCGACATGGCGCGTCAGTTCTGCGCCCTGGAAGTCGACATGGCCAAGGGCAACTTCTATGAGCTCAAAGGCTGCATCACCCCCAACAAGGAACCCCAGGGGCTGCGCTTTGCCATCCACGACGTGGAGGCCTGGGGCTGGGACAACATCCGCTGGGCAATGGACAGAGCAGGCATAGCACACGAAGGGCTGCTTCAGGTCACCCACAAGGCACCAGGCAGTGCCGAGACCCTGGGTACCCATTACTCTGTCTCATTGCCCATCATGCTCTCCAAGATGCTGAAGAAATCGGACAACCTCTACGCCGATACCTTCCTGAAAACGGTAGGCCGCCACTACTACAACAAGCCGGGCAGCTATCGCAGCGGCACCATGGCGGTACGCGCCATCCTGACCAAGCAGGGCATCGACCTCGGCAATGCCACCCTGGCCGACGGCTCCGGCCTCTCTGCCCATAACCTCATCAGCGCACGCCAGATGCTGTCTGTGCTCAACTTCATCCAGAAAAATGATGCCGAACTCGGTCTCATCAAGTTGCTGCCCAGCTCTCAGGTGGATGGCACCCTGGCCTGGCGTCGCAGCGTTACCGCCCCCATGATGAAAAACCGGGTGCATGCCAAGACAGGCACCATCACGGGTACCTCCAATCTGGCCGGTTTTATCGACACAGTCGGTGGCCAGCGCAAGGCATTTGTCATGTTCCAGCGCGGCCTGTCGCAGGACCCAGCCACCCACGAGCGCTACCGTGCCAGCAAGGCACCCTGGCCCTGGACCGTATTTGAAAAAGGAGTGCTGGAGAGCATCTACCAGCAACAACCCATCCAGATCATCGAGCAGTAATGTGGGGAGCCACCTTGCCAGCAAGGCGACTCTTATGCCCTGAACAAGGCTCGAGAAAGGAGTGCTGGAGAGCATCTACCAGCAACAATTCATCCGGCTCATCGAACAGTAATGCGGGGAGCAACCTTGCCAGCAAGGCGACTCTTATGCCCTGAACAAGGCTCGAGAAAGGAGTGCTGGAGAGCATCTACCAGCAACAATTCATCAGGATCATCGAGCAGTAATGCGGGGAGCCACCTTGCCAGCAAGGCGACTCTTATGCCCTGAACAAGGCTCGAGAAAGGAGTGCTGGAGAGCATCTACCAGCAACAATTCATCCGGCTCATCGAACAGTAATGCGTCGGCCTATCGGAAATGGCGAATGGTCATATCGACAATTTGCACTTTGATCGGTACCGAGGCAGGGCTATGCTGTGCCCTGCCTCAATTCAACGGAGAGAGAAGATGTTTGCAGTGATTTTTGGTCGTCCCGGTTGCCCCTATTGTGTCCGTGCCAAGCAGATCGCCGAGCAACTGGTTGAACAGCGTGACGATTTCAATTTCCGTTACGTGGATATCCACGCAGAAGGCATCACCAAGGAAGATCTGGCCAAGAGCGCCGGCAAGCCGGTCAATACAGTGCCGCAAATCTTCCTGGACGAGCAGCACATCGGTGGCTGCACCGATTTTGAAGCCTATGCCAAAGAGAACCTGGGTCTCTACCAGTAAGCTCTACCCCATAGAAAAAAGGCGCCGATGGCGCCTTTTTTTATGGTGAAAGTGACAGACTCAACCCCCCATCGACGTGAAGCGGCTCACCACCTGCCCTTGATGCTCGATCCACTCCATGAACATGGCCACAGGGCGGGCATAGACGACCCCATCCTGCTCGGATTGGTAGACCACCAGCTGCTCCCGGGTTTCGGTGTGCAGGGCCAGGGTGAGCACCTGATAATAGCCACCCTTGAAGTGGCGATAACGGCCGGGCGCGGGTGCATGCATGGACATACCTCTGTGAGTGCGGGCTCGATGAACAAAAGAAGGAGAAAGCCGCAGACCCTGTTGTCTGCGCCCTCTTTATTATTCGCTGGCACGGGCGAGACGGCGATTTAGAGCCCAAGCCAATCGTGCCATTGGATGCGAATATTTCAACACAGTCGGGTAGCTTTGTTAATCAGCCCCTCATCTTTCACTAGTGAACCTCGGGTTACACAAACGATCGTGCTGAATTTAACGTTTTAGCAACCCTGTTTTAAGGCTAAAAATCAGGGAATTCTACTAAAAAGAAGATTGTTCTAGCATTCAATTCTGTGAAGAATAGGGGAAAAGAAATTTGATACTAAAAATCGCCTTTTTCGCCAACGCGTCCCCACGGGGAAGGAAGCACACTCACCATGTTCACTATCGACAAGTCGCACAAGCTCGACGATGTCTGCTATGACATTCGCGGCCCGGTGCATAAAGAAGCGCGCCGTCTCGAAGACGAAGGCCACCGCATCATCAAGCTCAATATCGGCAATCCGGCCCCGTTCGGTTTCGATGCGCCAGAAGAGATCATCAAGGACGTCATCCTAAACATGCCGCTGAGCCAGGGCTACTGCGACTCCAAGGGGCTGTTTTCTGCCCGCAAGGCGGTGATGCAGTACTACCAGCAAAAAGGGATGCGCAAGGTCGACATCGACGACATCTATATCGGCAATGGTGCCAGCGAGCTCATCGTGATGGCCATGCAGGCGCTGCTCAACAACGGCGACGAGATGCTGGTGCCCTCCCCCGACTATCCGCTCTGGACCGCGGCGGTGACCCTCTCCGGTGGCCATGCGGTGCATTATCGCTGTGATGAAGGGGCCGACTGGTATCCGGATCTGGATGACATCCGCGCCCGCATCACACCACGCACCCGTGGTCTGGTGCTGATCAACCCCAACAACCCGACCGGCGCCGTCTACGGCAGCGAGTTCCTGCTGGAAGTGATCGAAATAGCCCGCCAGCACAACCTCATCATCTTCGCCGACGAGATCTACGACAAGATCCTCTACGACGACATCTCCCACACCAGCGTCTGCACCCTGTGTGACGATGTGATGGTGGTGACCTTCAACGGCCTCTCCAAGGCCTACCGCGCCTGCGGCTTCCGTCAGGGCTGGATGGTCATCACCGGTCCCAAGGGCCGTGCCAAAGGCTACATCGAGGGGCTGGAGATGCTGGCCTCCATGCGACTGTGTGCCAACGTGCCCATGCAGCACGCCATCCAGACCGCCCTTGGCGGCTACCAGAGCATCAACGAGCTGATCCTGCCGGGCGGTCGCCTGCGCAAGCAGCGGGACAAGGCGTGGGAGCTCTTGAACGAGATCCCCGGCGTCTCCTGCGTCAAACCCAAGGGGGCGCTCTACATGTTCCCGCGCCTCGATCCCAAGGTGTACGACATTCGTGACGACCAGAAGATGGTGTTCGACCTGCTGCAGCAGGAGAAGCTCTTGCTGGTGCAGGGTACCGGCTTCAACTGGCCGGCGCCGGATCACTTCCGGCTGGTATTCCTGCCCCGGGAAGAGGAGCTGGAAGAGGCCATCGGCCGTCTCGCCCGCTTCCTCAAGGGCTACAAGCAGTAAGCAAGGCTCATGAAAAAGGCTCCCGCAGGAGCCTTTTTGTTGTCTGTCGTTTTCTATCCGTACCATCAGCCGTGCAGCAGGGCACCGGCCACCAGCACTGCCATTGTGATGAGGGCCACCCCGACGATGAAGGGCAACACCCAGCGCACGAAGCGATCGTAGGGGATTTTGGCCAGCGCCAGCCCCGCCACCAGATGGGCTGCGGTGGGAGCAAACAGGTTGATCCAGCCGGAGGCGGATTGATAGGCGGTGATCACCAGATCCCGCGAGATGCCGGAAAAATCCGCCAGCGGCCCCATCAGCGGCATGGAGACGGTCGCCAGCCCCGAGGTTGAGGGAATAAAAAAACTAAGAATGATGTGCACCAGATAAGCCATCAGGATGAACACCGACGAGGAGAGACCGGTCACCAGCCCTTCGGCCCAGTGCAAAATGGTGTCTATGATGACGCCCTGCTCCATCACCACATAGATGCCACGCGCCACCGCCACCACCAGCGCCACCCCGATGAGATCCCGCGCTCCGCTCAGGAAAGTCGCCACATAGTTGGACTCGGGCATCCGGTTGATGAGCGCTATCAGGATGGAGGCGCTGAAAAACAGGGTGGAGAGCTCGTCAAACCACCAACCTAGGGTCGGCAGCAGGTCTATCCCCAGATCCGACCAGGGCACCACCGCATAGATCATCAGCAGGAAGGTGCCAAAGAACACCAGCATGGTGAGCTTCTGCTTGCCGGTAAAGGCCGAGTCGCTGCGCTTCATCTGGGAGAATTCATCGTCATAGACGATGTCCGCCAACACGGAGCGGGACTTGTCCTGCTGCACCTGCTTGGCGTAGCGCATCACGAACCAGGAGGCGAAGATCACCAGCAGCAGCCACTGAATGACCCGCAGGCCAATCCCCTCCCCGATGGGAATGCCGGCAAAACCGGAGGCGATACCGGTGGCAAACGGGTTGACGGTGGAGGCGAGTACCCCGACGCCGGAGCCAAGCAGGATGATCCCCGCCGCCACCATGCGATCGAAGCCCGCCGCCATCATGACGGGCACGATGAGCGCCCAGAAGGCCACCGTCTCTTCCGCCATGCCGAAGGTGGAGCCGCCGAGGGCAAACAGAGCGATCAGCACCGGGATCAGCAGCCGCTCGCGCCCGGCGAAGGTGCGCACTATGGCCCCCACACCCGCATCCAGCGCGCCGCTTTGCATGGTCACCGCCAGAAAGCCGCCGATGATGAGCACGAACAGCGCCACGTCGGCCGCCTTGTGAAAGCCCTGAATGGGTGCCTCGAGCACCTCGAACACCCCTTGCGGCTGGGAGGGCAGCTCGGTATAGCTGCCGGGCACAGGCAGCAATCGCTCATCGCCGCTGTAATCGGCCACTGTGGCGGCCGCAACCGGCTGCTGGCTCTTGGCGGTGACATAGTCATATTTGCCCGCTGGCAGCACCCAGGTGAGGGCCGCCATCAGAGCGATGATGATGAACAGCAGTGTGTATACGGTGGGGAGTTGGCGCTTCTTGGGCGCCTCATGTGGGGTGGTCATAGCTTCCATTCCTCGGCAGCGCCGTCATGTGATCCGACAGCGCAAGATTAGCGGGTTTGATATGGGGAAAAGGTGATCGCGGATAATAAAATTTCGTGATTTCACCAGATTGTTGACAAAAAAACAGGGCCCCGCAGGGCCCTGTTTTCACCTGAATCAGACTCAGAGCTCAACCACGTCGAATTTCACGTCCGGGTTCACATCAGCCTCGTAATCCACCTCGGCCAAACCGAAACCGAACAGGCGCAGGAATTCCTGCTTGTAGCCGGTGTAGTCGGTAAGCTCGGAGAGGTTCTCGGTGGTGATGGAAGGCCAGAGATCACGGCAGGTCTGCTGCACGTCTTCACGCAGCTCCCAGTCATCCATGCGGATGCGGGCCTGCTCGTCCAACGCCAGCTCTTCCCCATAGAGACGGGTGCGCATCATGCGGTAGACCTGCTCCATGCAACCTTCGTGGATGCCCTTCTCCTTCATGATCTTGAAGGCCATGGAGATGTAGAGCGGCATCACCGGAATGGCAGAAGAGGCCTGGGTCACCACGGATTTCAGCACGGCCACGTGAGCGGTGCCGCCCTTGGCAGCCAGATCGCCACGAATGGCGGTGGCGGCACGATCCAGATCTTCCTTGGCGCGGCCCAGGGTACCGTGCCAGTAGATGGGCCAGGTCAGGTCGGTGCCGATATAGGAGTAAGCCACGGACTTGGCGCCGTCGGCCAGCACGCCTGCATCGCGCAGGGCCGCCATCCACAGCTCCCAATCCTGACCGCCCATGACGGTGATGGTGTTCTGGATCTCTTCCTCATTCGCCGGCTCGACGGTGGCGGTGATGATCTGATCCTTGTTGGTATCGATGGCGGTGGTGGTGTAGGTCTCGCCGATGGGTTTCAAGGCTGAGCGCACCACTTCACCGGTATCCGGCATCTTGCGTACCGGCGAGGCCAGGGAGTAGACCACCAGGTCAATCTGGCCCAGATCGGCCTTGATAAGCTCGATCACCTTGGCGCGGCATTCGTTGGAGAAAGCATCGCCGTTGACACTTTTCGCATACAGACCCGCCTCTTTGGCGGCCTTGTCGAAAGCGGCGGAGTTATACCAGCCCGCAGTCGCCGTCTTGGTTTCGCTGCCGGCTTTTTCGAAGAAGACGCCTATGGTGGCAGCGCCGCTACCGAAGGCAGTGGCAATCCGGGAGGCCAGACCATAACCGGTGGAAGCGCCAATCACCAGCACCCGCTTGGGACCATTGGCAATCATGCCCTGCTCCTGGGTGTAAGCAATCTGACGACGAACATTGGCTTCACAGCCGACCGGGTGAGTGGTGGTGCAGATAAAGCCGCGAACCTTGGGTTTGATAATCATAGAGGGGTCTCGACACCGTTAAATGGATGAAATCGGGGCATAAGATACCTCATCTTGCCGCCCTAGGGTGCTCTGATGTGTTGGACTGCGGGGAAAATGAACAGATCCACGGTATCCGCACGGCCAAAACCGGGCCTGCGCCAGGGGGATGGCGCTGGAATAAGCCCGGGCATGAGGCCTGTACCGGCCGTACACTCGAGTCTGCTCACCCCGATGGTGACCAGAATAAATAAAATAAAAACAGATAATTACCCTCCATACCCGCGCCATTGGACAAATATTCTGTACTAGTATTCAGCCGGTCGACTATTGTCACGAGAAGTCTCACAAGGGTCTCACGGAGGAGCTCCACCATGTTTTGGAAACGTAAGCACAGCAATGAACAACGCGAGCAAGAGGCGGCACTGGCGGAACTGAGCGCCTTCGAACAAGCCATTCAGTCCCGGGTACCCTATATCCAGTTCACGCCGGAGGGCGTGGTCACCTTCGTCAACGATCTTTTTCTCGATATCGTGGGCTATCAACGCGAGGAGGTGGTAGGCAAACACCACAGCGCGCTCTGCTTCCCGGAAGATGTCAGTACGCCCGATTACGAGCTGTTGTGGAGCGCTCTGCGCAACGGCGAGTTTCGTAATGGCCGCTTTATTCGCCAGGCGAGGTCAGGCAAAGCCCTCTGGCTGGAAGCCACTTACTTTCCCATCATTGTTGATGGCAAGGTCATCAGGGTAGCCAAGGTCGCCTCGGACGTAACCCAGCAGCAATCATCCCTGGAGCGGACCCAAGCCCTGCTGGCGGCGCTGGACAAGTCACTCGCCGTCATCGACTTTCAGCCGGATGGCACCGTCATCAACGCCAACCAGAACTTCCTGCACTGTTTCGGATACCGGCTGGATGAGGTGGCGGGCAAGCACCACAGCATGTTCTGTGATGACGAGTTTTATCGGAAAAACCCCAACTTCTGGCGAGATTTGGGCTCGGGAAATATCCAGTCTGGTCTCTTCATGCGCCTTGGCCGCCACGGTGAAAAGATCTGGCTGGAAGCCACCTACAACCCCATCTTCAACCACGAAGGCAAGGTGATCAAAATCATCAAGCTGGCGAGCAACATCACTGAGCGGGTCGAAAAATCCATCTCGGTGCGCGAAGCGGCGCAAAAAGCGTGCGCCATCGCTGGTGAAACAGTGTCGAGCGCCGCCAAGGGGCGCGAGGTGATCGACAAGGTGCTGAAGACCTCGTCGCACATCAACACCTCGGTCAACGAGGTCAGCAGGCAGATTGAGAACCTCAACCAGCAATCGAAAAGCATCGAATCCATCATCTCGACCATCAGCGGTATCGCGGATCAGACCAATCTGTTGGCACTCAATGCCGCCATCGAGGCGGCCCGGGCCGGTGAGCAGGGTCGTGGCTTTGCCGTAGTGGCGGATGAGGTTCGCCAACTGGCTGCCAGAACCTCCAGCTCCACTGGCGAGATCATCTCTGTCATCAAGCTCAACTCGGACATCACTTCCAGGATAACCCAGACCGTCTCTGTGGTCTCTGACAAGGCCATGGCGGGCCAGGAGCAGGCCAGCATCATTGCCACCGTCATCAAGGAGATCATCGAAGATGCCAACTCCGTCTCCGCCACGGTCAAGGACTTGTCCATCTGATAAGGAAAGGCGACGCATGGCAACAAGCGGCGGGGAGCCGTCGCTTGTTCCATTCTGTAGAATGGTTGTCCGCAAGGTGACACAACCGTATGGCGGCGCAGAGGGCCGTATTGATGTGGGCGGCAAGAGTGTGGCGAGCAAGGGGTGAGCAGGCACTATGCCCTCGCCCATCCCCGGCGTTTGAGATACCAGACCCGATACTCAGCCTTCCCCCTTCATGTAATGGCGAGCCGCTTCGTCGGCCTGCATCAGGGTGGCCTCCCACAATTCAGCGATCAGCAGCCCCTCCTCTCCCACCGCTGCCTCCTCCAGTGCTTCCAGCGACCTGGCATCGTCCAGCGTAAAGGGATTATGGGTCAACAGGGCCTGTGCCCTGGTCAATAACATCATGCTGTTCATCGGCATTCTCCCGGATAAAGCCTGGCCAAGGTGATGAGCGACACACACCCTTTGACTGTGCTGACTCTAGTCCATCGATCAGCCTCCGGGATAGATCAGCTGTCGGCGATAACCGGCTCACGCACTTTGCGCCGAGCGGGCAGCTGGCCCACGACAATCCCCAGCAAGACGGCGCCACAGGCAAGCCATTGCAATGGCGTCAGAGTTTCACCGAGCAGCAGATAGGCCAGCAACAGAGTGAAGACCGGAATGAGGTTCACATAGGCCGCCGCCAGGGTCACCTTGACCTGGGTCACCGACCAGTTGTAGAGCAGGTAGGCTCCGAGCGTCACAAAGGCGCCAAGAAAGACGATGACCGCCATGTCCTGCCAGGCCCAGGCGGTGGGCCAGGGTTCGCTGAAGGCAAAGGGGGCAAAAAAGAGGGTACCGACGAAGGCCTGCAGCGCAGTCAGGGTCAGCACGCTATAGCGGCTGGAGAGCTTCTTGAAGACCACAGAATAGGTGGCAGCGCACAGCATGGCCGCCATCTCCAGGCTGTTGCCGAGCAAGGCGTTGGGGGCAAACTCATCCACGCCGCTACCCAGCCCCAGCAGGGCAATGCCGATGATGGCGATGGCAAAGCCGAGCAACTGGCGGCGACTGACCCGCTCCTTGAGCAGCACAAAGGCCACCAGGGCTACGATGAGCGGCAACAGGGCACAGACCATGCCCGCCTGACCGGCACTGGTGTAACGCAAGGCATTGACCTCCAGCAGGAAGTAAAGGCAGGGCTCCAGTCCCCCCATCAGGGCCAGCCAGCGCCAATCCCCCTTTTGATAGGTGAAATTGCCCAGATAGCGGTAACAGAGCAGCCAGCAGAGCGCCGCCACACTCATGCGCATGAACAGCACCTGACCGAAACCCCAGATCCCCAGCACGTGCTTGAGGGCGATAAAGGAGCTGGACCAGAGCAGCATTGCCAGGGTCAGGGTAAAAATGGGTAAAGGGCGCACATTTCCTCCATGAAATTGGCCATTTGAATAATAACCATGTGGCCTTGCGGTTGTTTAAGGAGACCTAAAATCAGATAATACCGCCGCCTTCAAACCGGATAACCCATCTCCCATGACTGAGTACCTGCTTTTATTGGTCAGTACCGTGCTGATTAACAACTTCGTGCTGGTGAAGTTTCTCGGCCTGTGTCCCTTTATGGGCGTCTCCGGCAAGCTGGAGACCGCCGTCGGCATGGGTCTGGCAACCACCTTCGTGATGACGCTGGCCAGCGCCAGTTCCTATCTGATGGAACACTATATCCTGATCCCGCTGAACATCGCCTACCTGCGCACCCTTGCCTTCATTCTTGTGATCGCCGTCGTAGTGCAGTTCACCGAGATGGTTATCCGCAAGAGCAGCCCGACCCTCTATCGCCTGCTGGGCATCTTCCTGCCGCTCATCACCACCAACTGCGCCGTGCTGGGGGTGGCACTGCTGAGCATCAACGAGCGTCACAACTTCATTCAAAGCATCATCTACGGATTTGGCGCAGCCGCAGGCTTCTCGCTGGTACTGATACTGTTTGCCGCCATGCGTGAACGCCTGGTGGCGGCCGACGTTCCCACTCCGTTTCGCGGTGTGTCGATTGCCATGGTCACCGCCGGCCTGATGTCGCTGGCCTTTATGGGCTTTACCGGCCTGATCAAGATATAGCGCTATGACTCACATACTCTTTGCCGTTCTGGTACTGGCCCTGCTGGCCCTTGCCTTCGGAATCATTCTGGGCTTTGCCGCCGTCAAGTTTCACGTGGAAGCCGATCCCATCGTCGATCAGCTTGACGCCCTGTTGCCGCAAACCCAGTGCGGCCAGTGCGGTTACCCTGGTTGCAAACCTTATGCCGAGGCGCTGGCCAATGGCGATCAGATCAACAAGTGTGTGCCCGGTGGCGATGCCGCCATGCGCAAGATAGCCGACCTGATGGGGGTCGACCCTCAACCGCTGGGCAGTGCCGAGGCCGCCATCCCGGTCAAGAAAGTCGCCTTCATCCATGAAGATCAATGCATCGGCTGCACCAAGTGCATCCAGGCCTGTCCGGTCGATGCCATCGTCGGTGCCACCAAGGCGATGCACACCGTCATCACCGACGAGTGCACCGGCTGCGATCTCTGTGTCGATCCCTGCCCGACCGACTGTATCGAAATGATCCCTGTGCCGACCACGGTCGACAACTGGAAATGGGATCTGGCCAGCGTCGCCATTCCGGTCAAGATAGTGGAATAAACAGCGGAGTAACCATGCAGCATCTGCTCGAACGCATCAAAGCCGGCACTCTGTGGGATTTTCACGGCGGCATTCACCCTCCCGAGAACAAGCACCAATCCAGCCTGACACCCGTGGTGGACGCGGGTCTGCCGCCCCAGCTCATCATTCCGGTGCGCCAGCACGCAGGGCCGGCCGGCGATCTGCTGGTGCAGATCGGCGACAAGGTCAAGAAGGGTCAGCCGCTGACCCGCTATGACAAGGGCCGCATAGTGCCCGTGCACGCCTCGACCTCGGGCACCATCACCGCCATCGGCCACCATACTGTGGCGCACCCCTCGGGTCTCGATGATCTCTGCATCACCCTGACGCCGGATGGGGAGGATACCTGGGGTGAGCACCAGGGCAAGCCAGACTACTGGAATCTGGATCGAGGCGAACTGCTCGAGCGCATCCAGCAGGCCGGCATTGCGGGTCTGGGCGGCGCAGTGTTCCCGACTCACAGCAAGCTGGACGGCCGCGGTCAGCTCACCGAGATCCTGATCGTCAACGGACTGGAGTGTGAGCCCTACATAAGCACAGATGATCGTCTGATGCAGGAGTATGCCGACGAGATCATGGATGGCATCCGGGTGCTCAAGCATCTGCTCAAACCCAAATTGACCCTGATAGGGGTGGAAGACAACAAACCCGCTGCCATTGCCGAACTGACCCGCCACGCCACCGATGAGGACGTGCTGGTCAAGACGGTGCCGACCAAGTACCCTTCGGGCGGTGCCAAGCAGACCATAGAGCTGCTTACCGGCCGTCAGGTGCCCAAGGGTGGGCGGGCGGTGGACATGGGCATCATGGTGCTCAACGTGGCAACCGTGTTCGCCATCAAGCGCGCCATCATCGACGGCGAGCCGCTCATCTCCCGCATCGTCACCCTGACTGGTGACGCCTTCAAGAAGCCAGGCAATGCCTGGGTACTGCTGGGCACGCCAGTGCGCTGGCTGTTGCAGCGTTTCGAGCTGCAACCCGAGGCGGACCAGAGGGTCATCATGGGAGGCCCCATGATGGGCTTCACCCTGCCCCACGCCATGGTCCCCGTGGTCAAGGCCACCAACTGCCTGCTCTCCCCGACCCGTGCCGAGCTGCCGCCCCCCGGTCCCGAGCAAGCCTGCATCCGTTGCAGCGCCTGCGCCGATGCCTGTCCGGCCAATTTGCTGCCCCAGGAGCTCTACTGGTACAGTCGCGCCAAGGAGTACGACAAGGCCGAAGGGCTCAACCTGTTCGACTGTATCGAGTGCGGCGCTTGCGCCTGGGTCTGCCCCAGCCAGATCCCCCTGGTGCAGTACTACAAGATTGCAAAGGATGATATTCGCGAGGCCCGTGCCGAGGCCGAAAAAGCCGAGCGTGCCAAGCAGCGTTTCGAGGCCAAGCAGGCCCGCTTCGAGCGGGAAAAAGCGGCCCGAGAAGCCCGCCATGCCGAGGCTGCGGCACAGCGCCGCCAGGCCATGACGGCCAGTGGAGGGGAAGATCCCGTCGCTGCCGCCCTCGCCCGCATCAAAGCAAAGCAGGAAGTCACGGCCAGCGCAGTTGGCGAGCAGCCAGACAACAGTGCCATGATTGCCGCCCGCGAGGCGCGCAAGCAGGAGGCCCTCGCGCGGCGCGCCGCCAAGGCCGCCAGCAGCGGTGAACCCGCTGACGTTGCCGCCGTCTTTGCACCAACGCCAGAGACGCAGGATCCGAAAAAGGCCGCTATCGCAGCAGCCCTTGCTCGTGCCAAGGCCAAGAAGGCCGCGCAAGCTTCGGATGAAAACATCGCCAAGCCCGAGGCTATGGCTAACGAGGCCCAGCCGCTCAGCGAACCCGCACTGGCGACTGCCGAGGTCGACCCCAAGAAAGCAGCCATTGCCGCTGCCATCGCTCGGGCCAAAGCCAACAAGGCCGCTCAAGCTGCGGATGAAAACGTCGCCGAGCCTGAGGCTATGGCTCACGAGGCCCAGCCGGTAAACGAACCCGCACCGGCGACTGCCGAGGTCGACCCCAAGAAAGCAGCCATTGCCGCAGCCATCGCACGGGCCAAGGCAAAAAAAGCCGCGCAAGCGGCGGATGAAAACGTCGCCCAGCCTGAGGCTATGGCTAACGAGGCCCAGCCGGTAAACGAACCCACACAGGCGACTGCCGAGGTCGACCCCAAGAAGG